>NZ_AUTL01000240.1:0-57091 GCF_000498015.1 Pseudoalteromonas sp. TAE79 | reverse complement strand
GCACTTGGAGCAACCGTATCGCCCAGGGTATCAGTGAGTGTTAAATCTAACTTCTCAACAACGTCACTAATAGAGCGGTCGCGAAAAAGACCCATTGCAATGATAAGCCAGACGACAAGCTCAGCAGGTAACTTACGTTTGCGAATACTTGCTTTATCGGTCTGCTCGAGCACATTAGAAATCCACTCAAGAGGGATATGTTTCTGAAATGTAGATAAAGAGTCAGGAGTGGCGAATATATCTGTATCAAGTAACCAATGACTAAGCATAAAAATACCCTCATAATCAAAAGATGATAAGGGTATTGTGAAGCAACCAAAAGATCGGTCAACCGATCAAAAATACCTTAACTGATCGGTGTTAAGCTATAGGCTGGGTTTTTACGTTTAGCCATAAGGACATTATGCTTTATCTCACGTTATTTATTAGCGCATTTATATCTGCCACATTACTGCCTAGCTCTTCTGAGGTGATAATGGTGGGGATGATTGCCCAAGGTAAAGTTAATTTATGGCTTATGTGGTGCGTAGCAACACTTGGAAATGTATTGGGAAGCTGCGTTAATTACTGGTTAGGTACACAAGTACTGCGTTTTAAAGATAAAAAATGGTTTCCGGTATCGCAAAAAGGGCTTGATAACGCACAAAAGCAATTTAATAAATACGGTGTGTATAGTTTGTTGTTTGCTTGGCTGCCAGTAGTAGGCGATCCGCTAACTGTAATTGGGGGGATATTTAAAGTACGCTTTAGTCTGTTTTTATTACTAGTAACACTAGGCAAAGGCGCGCGCTATTTAGCGGTTATCGCCCTTGCCGTAGGATTCGAAAAGCTTTTTTAAATAAATTTTTTAAGGCCTTATTTAGCCCAATCAAGCGTTAACGACACTGAGTCGGCAAAACGCAGTGCATGCGGTTTATCAACACGTGCTTTAGCGTAATGAACGCTTGGGTGTGCGTGACAAACCGCAAGAATTTCAGCCACTAATTTTTCGAGCAGTAAAAAGTGGCCTTGTTCTACTAAGCTAATTACTTCTTTGGTGATCACTTTATAATTAAGTGCTTGGTCTACTTCATCTGTTTTACACGCGTCATCAGCAGGGTAATGAATTTCTAGATTGATCACTACATCTTGCTTTTTCTCACGCTCATCGGGGTTAAAGCCAATAAATGTACGCAGGCGCAAATTAGTAACGTTAATAATTGCATTAGCCATAGGGTTAACCTTTTATAAGCTGCAAAAATTCGTTACGTGTTTTAGGATCGCTTCTAAAGTTACCTAACATTACTGATGTACGCATGCTTGAATTTTGCTTTTCTACACCACGCATCATCATACACATGTGTTTTGCCTCAACAATAACGCCAACGCCTTTAGCGCCAGTAACTTCTTCGACTGCTTTAGCGATTTGATGAGTTAACTGCTCTTGAATTTGAAAGCGACGTGAAAACATATCAACAATACGTGCAAATTTAGACAAGCCTAATACTTTACCGTTTGGAATATAAGCAATATGGCAACGACCAATAAAAGGTAGTAAATGATGTTCACACATAGAGTAAAGCTCTATGTCTTGCACTAAAACCATATCGTCAGCGTCAGATGTAAATACTGCTTTATTGGTTATCTCATCAAGCGTTTGGCGATACCCTTGTGTTAAATATTCCATTGCTTTTGCGGCACGTTTTGGCGTATCAAGTAAACCTTCGCGGTTAGCATCTTCACCTACAGCGGTGATGATTTTTTCATAACTTTCTTTTAACTCGTCATGCATAAGTTTCTCAGTCTAGTGTGTTCTACTTTAAATGGCGTCCGCCATCAACAGGCAAGGAGCGCCCTGTGATGTAGTGGCTTTGTAATAGTAAATCAATACTATTGATAATTTCTTGGCATCCGGGTTCAATGCCCATTAATGATTTTTTAAGGGTTTTAGCTCTATATTGCTCGTCATCATGTTCATTAAAAATAATGAGTGATGGAGCAACCGAGTTTACCTTTATATTTGGTGCATATTTAGCGCTGAACGATTTAGTTAAGTTATCGAGTGCCGCTTTACTTGCTGCATAAGCTAAGTGCTTAGGGCTACCTGTTTCAACTACATAATCAGTAAGGTGAATTATATCAGCAGGTGCTTTAGCACTTTGTTGATAGTTTAAAAGCAGCTCAGCGCACATTAAATTAATTAAATACGGTGTTTTAGCATGTATACGCATCATGTTATCAAACAGTACTGCAAAGTCAGGATTGTTAGCTTCGCAGTCCCAGCTTGATGCATTGTGAACAACAGCGCGTAGCGATGTTGTATGCTCTTTAAGCGTATTTATAAATGCACTTATACCGTCATCGGTACTAAAATCGGCATAAATACATACAGCGCCTAGTTGCTCTAATTTATCAACAGCGTTGTGGCGAGTACGATACGTAATAACAACAGCTTGCCCTTGAGCCATATAATGCTGAGCAAGTGCTAAACCAATACGTTGGCCTGCGCCGGTAATTAAGATGGGCGATGTCATATAAGGCAGTGTTCTCTTTGGCGGGTAACTTATACCAATATTATTAAAACAAGATCGATCTATCGTTATTTTCTTAGGGCTATAATAGATCACTAATTTAACGCAATTGGTATTATAAAATTCAAAGCGTTAATTTATTAAAATATACGCAGTTTATTAGTCTGTCGATCAAAAAAGCAATTAATCCTCAAAGGGTTAATTGCTTTTCTTATTTACTAAACATTAATCGTAAATTGTTGGAATTGGTTGTCGCTTATGTTGTGTACGCGTGTAAATACTTACAAGCTTTTGTTCAACATCTTTAGAAACAGATTTACCTTCTAAAAAGTCATCAATTTGCTCATAGCTCAAACCAAGTGCTTCTTCATCTGTTAAGCCTGGGCGGTCACTTTCTAAATCAGCTGTAGGTGCTTTATCTACTAATAAAGCTGGAGCACCGAGCGCAGTAGCAAGTGCACGCACTTGGCGTTTTGATAAACCAAATAGCGGAGCTAAATCGCACGCGCCGTCACCAAATTTAGTATAAAAACCAGTAATGTTTTCAGCACTATGATCGGTACCTACTACTAAACCTTGGCAAAAACCGGCTATTTCGTATTGAGCAACCATACGTTGGCGCGCTTTAACATTACCTTTAATAAAGTCTACTTGCGCTTGCTCAGGCAGTGCTTCACCACAGCCAACTACGGCAGCTATCGCTTGCTCATGCAGTGCATCAGCCGCAGGTTGTACGTTTACGGTCATACGTTTACTTGGCTGAATAAAATCAACCGCCATTTGTGCTTCATCTTCGTCAGCTTGTACACCATAAGGTAGGCGCACAGCAATAAACTGATACTTGTTTGTGTTTTGCTCTTTATTTAGTTCGTTTACGGCAAGTTGACATAAGCGACCGCAAGTTGATGAGTCAACACCACCACTAATACCCAGTATTAATGATCGTGAGTGAGCAGCTACTAAACGTGCTTTAATAAAAGCAACTCGACGAGTTATCTCAGCATTTACATCAATCGTTGACTGAACCTTCATTTCAGCCATAATTTCGGCGCGCATTGCCAGCTCCTTATAAAATTTAATATGTGATACGCAATAAACTTATTATGTGATTTAGTTTTAATTAATTAAAGTTTTAAATGAGCTTTTATTTGGCGAAGCTCTGCTTTTAATTTTTCTACTTCTTCAAGTAAATCGCTTAATTCTTTGTCTTTAATTACTTCGCTTGGTAGAGCAACAAAGGCATCGGCGGGATTATTTTGTTGTTCGCCAAATAAATGAATATATCGGCTGTCACGTTTTCCAGCTTCACGCTCTAGCTTTGTGACGTACTCGCTTTCAATCAGTTTATTGAGCGCTGCCTCTACTTCATTTACGTTATTAAAATCAGCAAGCCTAGCACTGCGGGTTCTTAATTCACCAGGGGTTTGAGCACCACGCAAAAGTAACAAACAAACAATGGCACGCTGCTGAGCAGAAAATTGCAGATTACTAAATTCAGTGTTGCAAAAGCGGTGATCGTATTTATTTACGCGACCCGAAAGACCTTCATCTATTGTAACCAAACGCATTTCTATTAGTTCATCAAGTGCGTTTTGCACGTCTTCATCTGTAAGACTTAACACAGGATCGCGGTTAGACTTTTGGTTACATGCGTTCACGAGAGCGTTTAACGATAGCGGATAATGCTCTGGCGTCGTGCTTTGTTTTTCTAATAGGCAACCAAGAATACGTTGTTGATTTGTTGATAACTGCATAAATAATCTCAAATTAGTAAGCGTATTTTATTAGCTTACACCTTTATTGAATGCCAAGCCATTGTTGAAGCTTTGGTTGTAATGCTGCTAAATCGAGAGGCTTACTTAAATAGTCGTTCATGCCTGCGGCTAGGCATTTTTCTTTATCGCCCTGCATGGCATTGGCTGTTAGCGCAATAATAGTAATATTTTCATTATCTTTACCTGCATCACCTTCTCTAATGGCTTTAGTGGCTTGGTAGCCATCCATTTCGGGCATTTGGCAATCCATTAAAACTAGCTTATATGGTTTACCTTGTTTTGCATTGAGCTTTACAATTGCCTCAAGTCCATTTTCAGCAATATCAAAAATCACACCTGCTTGCTTTAATAGCGCCGAGGCAACTACTTGGTTTATTTTATTGTCTTCAACGAGTAGTAGTTGTGGCTCTGATGAATCGAGTACCGGTGCTTTAGTTAGCTTGTTTTGCAGCTGTGCTTGTTGCTGCTGTTGTTCAATGTATTTATCGTTCGTGAGTGAGTCAAACAAATCAGAAGGTGTGAGTGGTTTGAAAATCATACAGTCGACTTCCATACCTACTTTAGACTCCTCAGGTGAATAACTCATTGGCGCCATAAGAACTAACTTGCAACTATGCATATTTATAAAGTTTTTGAGCGCGGTGATATGCGTTTGTGGGGCTTTTTCAAAAAAGTAGTAATCAACTAAAATAGCACCAGGGTGGGTGGTTACATTACTTAAGTAATCATCAACCTCAAGATAGTTATGTATACAATTAACTTTTGCACCCCAAACAGTGAGCTGCTTATTAGCGGTGTTAGCATTTAACGAGCACTCATCAATAATTAAAATATGTTTGTTTTTAATTAAATGACTCGGTAAATCTTGTTCTTTACTTAAGCGCGGTTGTATTTGTACTGTGAAAGAAAATGTACTTCCTTCACCTTGCATACTGTTTACACTCACTTCACCGTTCATCAGTTCGCACAATTGTTTTACTATGGCAAGGCCAAGCCCTGTGCCCCCAAATTGGCGTGTTGTTGAAGCATCGGCTTGTGTGAATGAGTCAAATAACGACGCTTGTTTTTTAGGGTCAATACCAATACCAGTATCAATAATCGAACACTGTAGGAACGAGCCATCCGTTGTTTCATCTATTCTGGCAGTAATGACTACTTCGCCATCAATAGTAAATTTAACCGCGTTGCCAATTAAGTTATTTAAAATTTGGCGCAAGCGGTTAGGGTCACTAATTATCTCGCTAACAGTTATTTGAGTAGCATCTAGAATAAGTTTTGTATTGTTTTGTTCTACCTTTAAAGCAAAGGATTCCACCACTTCGCCTAATAACCGAGGTAAATTAAATTGCACGTTTTCAATATCGAGCTTACCGGCTTCAATTTTAGAAAAGTCTAATATGTCATTAATTATATTAAGCAAAGATTGAGCTGATGATTGAGCAAGTTCAATATGATGTTTTTGCTGCAGGTCCAATTGAGTTTGCTTAATTATGTTAAGCATACCTAAAACACCGTTCATTGGGGTGCGAATTTCGTGGCTCATACTCGCTAAAAATTCACTTTTAGCTTCAACAGCTTGTTCGGCGGTTTCTTTGGCAGAAACTAGTTTTTGTTCGGTTTCAATTCGCTGTTGGCTTGAGTGCAAGCTGCCTATTAACGCTGCAACGGCAATTAAAAAGCTTTCTTCGTTTTTAGACCAGTAGCGTTTTGATTGGCATTGCTCTGCGCAGACGACTCCTATAGCGCCACTTCCTGCAGGGATTATTACGCACAGCATTGATTTAATCTCGAGAGTCATTAAATACTGTTCTTTAATTGGCTCAAGTATTGGGTGTTCTTGGGCGTCAGGCACATTAAATACAGGCTGGTGATCTATTGCATTAAAAAAGCCGGGAAGATTTTTTCTTAGCCAAATAGAGTCAATTTTATCACTAGACGAATGTTTACTATGTATGGCAAAAGGGCTTAGTTGGGATTTGTCTTCATTAAAAAACCAAATACTGGCACGTTTAATATCAAATGCTTGGCAGATTGCTTCAGTAATAATATCTTTTGATTGGCTCAGTTGCCCAGTTAATATTAATTTATTAACGGTAAGGGAGGCTAAAATTTCGTTGTGTAATGCTGTTTTATTATTTTCTAATTCAATCTTTTTACGGGTATCAATATTCTGTAATGAGCCAAAAATACGTGTGCATCGTCCATTTTTTCGTTCTGCTTCACCATGTACGAGTACCCAAACAGATTCACCTTCTTCATCCATTACTTCTAATTCAACTTCGTAGCTTTCACCATATTTTATAGCTCGTTCAATTAAAGGTTTAATTGTTTCTCTGCTAGTGCCTTTTTTAAAGTAATTTAAATCTTTAGGCCATTCTGGTTGGCTATTTAATGGGTATTTAAATAGTTTTTTGGTCATATCAGACCAATACACTTGTTTCGTTTCTAAGTTAAATGACCATGCGCCTATTTGGGCTAGATCACTCATTGCCTCAAGCATTTTTTCGTTTTGTTGCTGGCGATTAAGCATTTTCAAAAAGAATAAAAAGGCCCAAATTAATAACCCGCAAATAATTATAATTGATAGCCTAAGTGGCCATACAGCTGAATTTGGTGGGCTCCAACCTATTTTAGGTGCTACGTAAAGTTGCCAATTGCCACCTTGAAAGCTTAACGTAAACTCAAGGGGGTCTTGCTCTATTATGTTTTGATTACCGTAAAAAAACTCCCCTTTGCTGCCAAGTCCATGCCTGCCTTGTAAAGCGACGTTGTATTCTTTTTCTAGCTCATAAATACCTGAATTTTCATAGACTTTGTCAATGTTGAGAACAACTGAAAGTAATCCCCAAAAGCGATTTTCTGGCGGTATGTAAACAGGAACGCGGGCTATAAGTGCTATGTCACCTTGGATTAATTTTAATGGGCCAGCCATTACAATGGTATTTGTATCGCGAGCTCTAATAGCATCAGCGCGTTGGTTTTTTTCTTCTAAAAAGTTTAAACCGAGTGCTTTTTCATTACCTTTTAAGGGGTAAGTCATACGAATTACCATATCGGGAGCGCCACCAATATTGCGAAGCTCATTTGAGGTTTTAAATAGTGGTTGGGCAATTTGTTCAAACTGTGTTTGCTGTAAATCAGGCTGCGCCGCTACGGCAACACCTAAACCTCGAACTAGTTGGATATTAGAAACTAAAATAGATTCTAATTGAGCTCGATATGTACTTACTTCAGAAAGAATTTGTAGGCGATGAGCATCTTTAACACGATTGTAGTTAATACGATCAAGAACGATACCAACTAGTACAGTTAGCGTAAGCGATAACCAAAAGGTCAACTTAAAGTTATGAACGTTCGTTTTTTTATTGTTAGTAGATGGTGGCATTAGCTACATCGTGGCGTTAATTTAGGCAAATTAACTATAGCTAATTTATTACACAAATGAAAACGGCGCATTAACAAATGCGCCGTTTATTTTTTATAATTAGTAGTTTAGCGAGTTACGAGTCGCTAACTTCACGCGCCCAGTGATTTTGCTTTGCTACATGTAGCTTGCGGTAACCATCAAGTAGCGCCGCATGCTTTTTAAAGCCTTCAAGCGATAAACCAGGGAAAGTTAAACCGTTAAACTGCTTTTTACCTTCGGCAATTTCTATAGCCAGCGCTACATTATTAGCACCAAACATTAAGCCTAGTGCATCTTGGTAATCTGCGTATTCGCGCTCGTCATCGTATTTAATTTCAAGAACTGCTTTTAAACAGCGGAAGTGGCGCATTGCCTCTTCGTTTACTTGGCCTGTATGAAGTATCCAGTCAACCCAATCAATGGCTTCTTCGCTGCCTGCAGCTAAACATAGGTGCGCTTTAAGCTCACCTATACGCAGAGTGTGCCATGGTGTGTCGGCATCGGTTGCAAGGCCAATAAATTCTGCGGCGCGGATAATATCGCTGTGGCCTGCTTCTTCAAGGCTGTCGTAAATTTCCATCCATTGCTCTGCATCGTACTGATCAAGCGATAGGAATGTTTCGCGAAATTTTGCGCCTTCGTTGTTGTTACGCCAAATAAGCTCATCAACAGGGTAAATGTCAGACATGCCTGGTACTAAAATACGACACGCGTATACGTTTAGGTGCGTGTAATCCATGATGTAGATATCATGATCCATGCTATGAATTAGGTCAGTACAGAAGTTATATTCTTCTTCAGTTGTTCCGCTAAAGTCCCAGTGTACAAATTCAAAATCAGGTTTTGCACGGAAAAAATCATGCGAAATCAAACCGCTTGAATCAATAAAGTGCAGTTCAATGTTCTCTGGTGTTGCTACTTCATCGTTATCAAATGTTGCAGGTTGGAATACATCTAGCTGATCAAGACGTCGACCTTGTAGTAACTCAGTCACGGTACGCTCAAGTGCAACTTCAAATGATGGGTGAGCACCAAAAGAAGCAAATACAGAGCCATCTGTTGGGTTAATAAGCGTTACGCTCATTACAGGGTATTTGCCCCCAAGTGATGCATCGGCAATACGTAAATGAAAGCCATGGCTGCGAAGTTCTTCACACGCTTCGTGAATTTTAGGGTATTGCTTAACAACATCTTCAGGCACGATTGGTAAACAAATACCTTCGGCGATGATGCGGTTTTTAATAGCACGTTCAAATACTTCTGATAAACCTTGTACACGAGCTTCAAACTTGGTGTTACCTGCGCTCATACCGTTAGATACAAAAATATTACCGATAACGTTTACCGGAATGTATACGTCTTGGTTATCGCGTTGGCGTGTGTATGGCAGGGTACAAATACCACGATCGATATTGCCTGAGTTAAAATCAAAAAGGTGTGATGCGTTTAGTTCGCGCTCTGGGTCAAAGTAATCCCATAAGCTTTCATCCATAATGCCCTCTGGCACTTCATCGCCTTCAACTTTAAACCATTTTTCGCTTGGGTAATGAGTAAACTCGCCATTAGCAAATTCTTCACCTAGATAAAAGTCTGCAAAAAAGTAGTTACAGCTTAAACGTTCAAAGTATTCACCGAGTGCTGAAGCAATAGATGCTTTGTCGGTTGCGCCTTTACCATTGGTAAACATAACACCGCAGTCGCTGTCTTTTATATGAACCGAATAACAGTTAGCTACAGGGTTAAGCCAAAGCGCTTCTTCAACATTAATGTTTAGGGCTTTAAGCTTGTTTTGCATGGTAGAGATTGACGATTCTAGGTCGCGGTCTTTACCTTTGATAAATGTTTTTTCAGTCATATTGATCTCAACTAGTTCTGCACGATGTGTGGAGCTGACATTATCGTGGATTTTGATGTTTATTTCACCCTTTGCGAGCAAGAACATTATTATTTAATAAAACTGTGGTTATTATATGTGCTTAACGCTTGGTCAAAACGTGCAAAGGAAACGGTGATGTTTAAAGTAATCAAACGCTTGTTGTTGTTAATTGTGATATTAGGGCTGGCAAGTACCGCTGTTGTTTATGGGGTACTTAGTTTAAGTTTACCCGCCCTTGATGGAAACGGACGCAGTAACGCGGTAGTAGAGCCTGTAAAAATTTCGCGCGATGCACTAGGGCAAGCAGTAATAAACGCCAATAGCCGAAACGACGCTGCCTATGGTTTAGGTTATGCGCATGGGCAAGACCGATTTTTTCAAATGGATTTACTAAGGCGTAATGCCGCAGGTGAGTTAAGTGAATTATTTGGCCAAGCAGCGTTGGGGCTCGATAAAAAAATGCGTTTTCATCAATTACGTAAACGTAGCCAAATTATTTTACAAACCCTGCCAGAGGCAGATAAGCAATTACTTAAAAGTTACGCTCAAGGTGTAAACGAAGGCTTAGCGCAAGTAGGGTATTCAAGCTTTGAATATTTACTAACCGGTGCAGCACAAAAGCCATGGCTAAGTGAAGACAGCCTACTTGTGATATTTAGCATGTACCTTGATTTACAAAGCGCCACATTTGAGCGCGACCAAGCACTTATTCAAATTGAGCAAGCGTACACAAAGCAAATGGTTGATTTTTTAACGCAACCGAGTAATTACCAAGCCGCGCTTGATGGCAGCAAATTAGCGCCTTATAGTGACGGCATACCTACCTTTCCAACTCAAACAAAGCATATAGTTAAAAGTATTGAATCAAACCAAGAGCGCGGCAGTAATAACTGGGCTGTTACAGGAGCGCTTACTAAAACAGGGGCTGGAATGGTGTCGGATGATATGCATTTATCGATGGCAGTACCTGTAATTTGGTACAGGGCACAATTAAATTACATGCACAGTGGTGAGCAGACTCAGGTGACCGGTGTATCGCTGCCCGGCGCACCTGCCATTGTTGTTGGCACTAACAACAATGTTGCATGGGGATTTACTAACGGTTATTTAGATACAGCCGATTGGATTGCATTAAACGATGATAGTAAAACATGGCAAGTTGATGAACCTATTGCATTACCCGATGGGGAGGTTGAAAACTATTCATTAATACTCAGTGAATACGGACCTGTAAAATATATTAACGAAAAACCTTATGCGTTGAGCTGGGCTGCCCATCAGCCTTATGCCGTTAATATGCAGTTATTAAAATTAGAGCAAGCCAAAACAGTAGATGATGCACTTACTGTAGCAAGCGATGTGGGCATTCCGGTACAAAACCTTATGGTGGTCGACAGCCAAGGCAGCGCAGCGTGGAAGCATATGGGCGGTATACCAGCGCGTAAAGCGCCAAGTGAGCTTGGCGTAAATGCCGATGACTACTCAGCGCTTTGGCAGCAAAGCGAGTTACAACGCCCATTTGTAAAAAACCCACAAAGCGGTCGATTATGGACTGGTAATTCTCGCGTGGTGTCGGCTGAAGATAATACCCGTTTTGGTAATGGTGGCTATGCACTCGGTGCACGTTCGAGCCAAATTCGCGATAGATTATTTGAAAAACAAACATTTGCAGAGAGCGACTTTTACGCACTACAACTTGATAATCAAGCTCGCTTTTTAATGCCTTGGCATGCTCTGTTATTAATGCAATTAAACACCGAGCAAACTAAAAATCAGCAATATATAACTGCGCTCGAAAGTTGGCAGCAATGTGCGTGTTCAACCTCCATAGGGTATACCTTAGTTAAGCGCTACCGCGATGAAGTCATTAATATTTTATTTAGTAATATTGAAAGCCAATTAAATAAACAACAAGGCACACTTAAATACGTAAAACGAGATTTAGAGCCCGCAGTTTGGCAGCTTATTAACAACAAACCCGACACATGGTTAAACCCACAATTTAAAAGTTGGGATGCGCAATTACTCGGTGCATTTAGCCAAACTGTTACTAAGCTTACCGAGCAATTTGGTAATAACGTACAAAGTTGGCAGTGGGGCAAGGTAAACGAGCTAGTAATAGAGCATCCGTTTGCAAAGCAAATCCCCTTACTTGCTAAGTTTTTAAATATGCCTACAGCACAAGGTTTTGGCGATAGTTACATGCCCGCTGTACAAGGGCGTAGTTTTGGCGCATCGCAGCGCTTTATTGCTCAACCTGGTCATTTAGAACGTGCAATTTTAGCTATTCCGGGTGGGCAATCGGGGCATCCGTTATCTGAATTTTATAGAGCGGGTTTTAGTGACTATGTAGAGGGCAAACATACGCCTTTATTACCTCAAGAATTAATACATCAAATAGTAATAGAGCCTACGCGATGAACTAAAGTATAGCTAAACACGTTCTATATAATTACCAATAAAACAACAGAGAACTAAAATGAAAAAAATACTACCCGCATTAATAACAGGTTTATTACTAAGCACTACAGCGAAAGCAGATGATGGCCCAGTAACAGCACAAAAGCTAAGTGAGCATGTATACGTACTATTTGGGCAAGGCGGTAATATTGCAGCAAGTGTAGGTGATGATGGCATTTATATTATTGATGATCAGTTTGCCAAGCTCTCAGATGATATTAAAAAAACCATTAGCGATTTAAAACCAGGCAGTGCAGAGTTTGTCATTAATACGCATCATCATGGCGATCATACCGGTGGCAACGAGAACTTTGCTAAAGCGGGTGCGCATGTTATAGCGCACGACAATGTACACAAACGTTTAGAAGAGCAGCACGGGGAGGGGTCAGACTTTTTACCGCGCATTAGTTTTGGTCACGACTTAAAACTACATTTTAATAACGAACACGCCCATGTAGTGCATTACGAACATGCACACACCGATGGCGATTCGGTTATCTTTTTTAGTAACGACAACATAGTGCACATGGGCGACATTTACTTTAATTTTGGCAGCTTACCGTTTGTTGATGTAGATAGCGGCGGCAGCGTTGATGGTATTTTAGCGGCAGTAAACGATGTAGTTAATCAAATTGACGACAACACTAAAGTAATACCAGGACACGGCAAGGTAAGTGACCGTTCAGGACTGATAGCGTATGGTAAGCTAGTTCAAAACGCGAAAGACGTAATGCTAAAAGCAATGCAAAATAATGCAAGCTTAGAGCAAGTACTTAAAGCCGATCCATTGGCTGAGCTGAATCTTGAATACGCAGGCTGGTTACCAAAAGAGAAAGTAACCACACTTTTTATCGTAGCTTAAAGTAGTACGCGTAACGTAAAAAACATGATACAAAGCTGAATGTACTTTAACGTACATTCGGCTTTTATTTTCTTATGCCCAAAGGAGTTGTGTATGTCGGCAGAAAAAACCCATCTTGAAATTTGTAACTTAACCAGAGAGCAATATCCGCAAATTAAAACCTTGATGGATCAAGCGTATCCCGACTTAGGCGGTGCGTGGCCAAGTCATACCATTTTTAGATTAATAGACCAATTTCCTGAAGGGCAAATAGGTATTGTAGATGACGGCGTGCTGGTGGGCTTAGCATTAAGCGTGCAGGTTGATTACACGCGCTTTTCAAACCCGCATACATACGAAGATATTGCAGACGGTCACGACCGTGTATTTAGCGATACCGACGGCGATGCGCTATACGGCTTAGATGTTGCTATTAGCGAAAGTCACAGAGGCATGCGTTTAGGTCGTCGCCTTTATGATGCCCGTAAAGAATTGTGCCGCCAATATAACTTACGCGCTATTTTAGCTGGTGGGCGTATTCCGCGTTATTACAATCACAGCAGTGAAATGACGCCAATGGAATACATTGCAAAAGTAGATCAAAAAGAATTATACGATCCTATTTTGAGCTTTCAGTTATCTAACGATTTTCAGGTAAAACGCTTACTTAAAAAGTATTTACCGGAAGATCAAGAGTCCGTTGGTTACGCCACTTTACTTGAGTGGAATAACATTATGTATGAACCAACCGACACCGTGCTTGAGTCAACTAAATCAATCGTGCGTGTAGGTGCTGTGCAATGGCAAATGCGTTGTGTTGAATCGGTTGAAGAAATGCTAAAGCAGGTTGAATACTTTGTAGATACCGTATCTGACTACAAAAGTGACTTTATACTATTCCCCGAGTTTTTTAATGCGCCACTAATGGGGCTAGGGAATCAAAGTAATCAAACAGAAGCGATTCGCTATTTAGCGGAATATACTGAAACGTTTAAAAACGCCATGTCGCGTATGGCAATAGAATACAACGCTAATATTATTACCGGCTCTATGCCACTTGCCGAAGATGATAAAATTTATAACGTAAGTTATTTATGCCATCGTAGCGGTAAAATAGACGAGCAACGTAAAATACACATAACCCCGCATGAGCAAAACGATTGGGTCATTCAGGGCGGCGATAAAATTGCCGTGTTTGATACCGATGCTGGGCGTGTAGGTATTCAAATTTGTTACGATGTAGAGTTTCCAGAGCTTTCACGCATATTGGCCAAACAAGGGTTAGATATTCTGTTTGTGCCATTTTGGACTGATACTAAAAACAGTTATTTACGTGTGCGCCATTGTGCACAAGCGCGTGCAATAGAAAATGAATGTTATGTGGTTATTGCAGGCTCAGTGGGTAATTTACCAGAGGTAGAAAGTCTTGATGTGCAGTACTCACAATCGGCGGTATTAACGCCATCGGACTTTTCGTTCCCGCACGATGCAACACTTAACGAAGCCACACCAAACACCGAAATGCTGCTATTTAGTGACCTTGATATGGATAAGCTTAAAATACTTCACAGCGAAGGCACAGTGCGTAATTTAAAAGATCGCCGCGAAGATTTATACGAAGTGATTGTTAAAAAGAGAGACGTTTAATGGCGTGGGTGTACTTAATTATTGCTGGGTTACTTGAAATTGGCTGGCCGATTGGCTTAAAAATATCGCAAAACCCAGAAACCCGATGGCAAGGCATAGTAATAGCGGTGGCATTTTTAGTTACTAGTGGTTTTATGCTGTGGCTTGCCCAAAAGCAAATATCAATGGGCACCTCATACGCCGTGTGGACAGGCATTGGCGCTGCAGGTACGTTTTTAGTGGGTATATTGTTTTATAACGATGCCGCCACATTTGGTCGTATTGCCGGTGTACTAATGATTATTAGCGGTGTGATAACACTTAAAATAAGCTCTTAGAATCAGTTCTTAAAGCTATAAAAATTATAACAGCGCAGGTATAAAAGCCTGCGCTTTTTTATGCCCTTAACTTGGCAACATGACCAAAACAGCGGCAATGGCTATGAGTATTAAGCCTGCTGTATCTTGCTTCTTAAGCGGTTGCTTTAACCAAAGTACGGCAATTAGCATGGTAAAAAACACTTCAACCTGTCCAAGTGTTTTAACGTAAGCAACGTGCTGTAAGCTCATTGCACTAAACCAGCCAATAGAACCGACACAACTAAAAACACTAATTGCGGCTGTAGTACCTTTGTATTGCCACAGTTTACTAAGTGTTTGCGGCTCTTTTAATAATAAATAGCCCAGTAGTATTAGTGTTTGTAAGCTAATTACAAACAGCAAAACCCAAGCTGCTGAGTGAGGAAATAATAATCCTGAATTTAAGCTCGCTTCTCGTACCCACAGCGATGTAAGTGCAAAGCAAGTACCACAAGCCAGTCCTAGTAATGCTGTTTTAGCATTAAAGTGTTTAACGCTTGTTATGCCGCTGAGTAGCAATACGGCAATAGCGCCAAAAAACACACCAAGCCAACCGAGCAAAGAAAGTGCCGAGCCAAAAAATAATACACCTAAAATAGCAGCTACTAACGCCTCGCTTTTGGCAAGACCAGCACCTACGGCGTAATTATTCATTTTAAATAACTTAACCATTAAACCAGTGGCAAGTATTTGCATCACACTTGCGCCTACAATAAATCCCCAAAAGGCATTATTAAACGTAGGCATGGTGGTATCTTGATATAGATAAAGGCCATATAAATACACGGCAGCAATAGGGCCTGCAATAATAAAGCGAGAGAGGGTTACGCCAGCCACACTCACATCGTTACTTAATTTACTTTGCAAGGCATTACGCCATGCTTGCATAAAGGCGGCTAAAAAAGTGAAAAATATCCAGGTCATGGTCGTCATCGTTAAAATGTAAGGCAGTAAAGTTAACAAGCTTTGTGAAGTAAAGCGATGCATTAACTATGATGTTGAATATTCATCATCTGCGACATTATGTCGCATGGGTTTTAGGATAAATTTAGCTATAGTAGGTCTGATGTTATTGTTAGCCGCCAGAGTTTGTCATAAAACGTATCTGGCGGCTTTTTTATTATGCTTATGCTAAATTATCCGAAACATCAAAAGGATAAATTATGACAACATTAGTTGTATGTGCATTACTTGCGGTATTAATGCCTTACTTTGCAAAAGTGCCGGTTGCTATAGCAATGGCAAAATTAGGTCGATACGACAATAAACACCCAAGGGCGCAACAAACAAAATTAACCGGCTTTGGTGCACGGGCGCTCGCTGCTCATCAAAACTGTTTTGAATCGCTTGCTGTTTTTGCTGTCGCTATTGCAGTTGTACTGGGCACTAACTCTGTAGGTGCAGTGACCGAAACGCTAGCGGTTACGCATATTGTGTCGCGTATTTTGTATTGCGTATTTTACTATATGAACCTAGATATAATTCGCTCATTAGTGTGGTTTATTGGTTTGGGTACAGCCATTGCCATGATTGTGGTGAGTTTGTAGGTTTATATTTTAAAACCACAAAGCAAGCAGCCTAAAAGGGCGCTTGCTTTGTAGTCTTGAACAACTCGTGGCGTTAATGCGATACTTTAATTCGCTCAATTAAATCGGTAGGCGCCACTTCACTATTAATCGCAAAATCTAGTTGTACAAGTACATCTTCAAAACCTGAATCAGATGCTTTATATTTCCATTTTGCTAGCGCCTCTTTCGCTGATTTATCAAAAATATCTTTAGGTTTAGATTGAATAACACTAATGTTTTTTGTTTTACCGTTTGCTGCAATATCGTATTTTAATACAACAGAGCCGCTGATCCCTTGTTGAGCTGCTTGTATTGGGTAAGCAGGTTCAATACGTATTGTCGGTGAAATGTAATCCTCTTTAGTCATTGCTTCTGGTTGCTTTGCAATTGCTAAGCCGCTTAGCATGCTTGCGGCTACAAGTAATAAGCCACCTTTAGCAAACTTTGAACGCTCCCCGCTGTGTTTTATATTAATTAGTCGTTGTAACATGGTTTTTTTATCTCCGTAGTGTGAATAAGCCATAAGTCCTGTGGGCGCATTTGCCGCGCAGTTTATTAAGGCTTTGCTATATAAAATATGTTGTTGTGTGGTTTTATTGGCAAGTACCCGTTCATCACAAGTCAACTCTTGTAGTCGGCGCATGCTTGCGTAACAAAACCAAGCTAGTGGGTTAAACCAAAGTAAAATAGTAGGTAGTAATATAAGTGCGTTTGTTAGGTTGTCTTTGCGTTTTATGTGTACGTTTTCGTGCTCTAAAATAAGCGCTAATGTGGCTTTATCAAACTGGGTATTGTAGTTACTCGGTAACACCAGCTTGCTGTTTAAAATACCGACCACCATTGGCGTGGCTACATGTTGGCTGGTATAAGTTTTAACATCAGCGGTAAGAGTGCTTTCAAATTGGGTTAACTCAGTTAACTGCAGGCTTTTAACAAAGCGGGTATGCGTAATAAAGCTAGCTATTAATAACCCAGCGGTAATAAGTACATACATGAGCGCCCAGCTAATACCCATTTCGTGTGTAAAAGGCTGGTTAGGGGTGATTAAGTAATGGCTAATATTGCTATTTTGCAGTGGTTTAATCGCATTTGGTAAATTAGCAATCACCAATGCCGCAGGTAATAGCCATGCTAATTTATATACAAACCGCGAGCCAAGGGCTTTTAAAGCAAATCGCTCAAGTAAAATAAATCCACAAAACAAAATACTTAATAGTAGTTGCTGCTCAATTAACCAATTGAAACCAGTTTGAATAACCATGTTAATCCCTTACTTTTGGTTTTTTTCCCAGTCATCTATAACTTTTTTAAGCTCGTTTATATCTTGCTGAGAAAGCTGCTCCGATTTAGCAAAACCACTTACAAGTGGCGCAATACGTCCACTAAAAAATCGCTCAATAAAGTTTTGGCTTTCTTTTAAGGTGTAGTCGGCGCGCTCCATACAGGGAGTATAAATATATTGGCGACCTTCTTTTTCAAATGTAAGTGCGCCTTTTTTTACTAGTCGACCTAGCAGGGTTTTAATGGTTTTTTCGTGCCATTGCTTATCGTCGCTTAAGCGCTCAATTATTTGGCTCGCGGTGGCGGGGTAGTTAATCCAAAGTGCGTCGAGCACGTCAAACTCTGCTTTTGATAATTCAATCATTTTATCGCCTACAAGTGTAATCTTTAATTTAAGACTACGCCTGTAATCTATTTTTGCAAGTTTATTTTTAACTTTTTGAGATGTAGTTAAGTGACTTGGTATTAGATTTTTGAAATATCGTTTTTATTAATTTGTATATATTGGTTTTCAGGTAGGTTTAGCTTTGAAAGGGTGAGGTCACTAAATTGCACTCTAAATAAGTCAATTACTTTGTATCCACAGTAATGCGCCATTTTACGTATTTGTCTGTTTAGTCCTTGTTTTAAAACAATACTAAACTGATTACTGGCTATTTTATTTACCTCACAAGGCAGGGTTATGTGTTTATCAACGGGTACGCCTGCTGCCATTTTTTTACAAAAAGCATCGTCTAAAGGCTTATTTACGGTGACTAAATAATGTTTAGGCTGGTGGAAGTCAGGATGTATTAGTTGATTACAAAAATCTCCATCGTTGGTCAAAATAAGCAAACCACGAGAGTCTTTATCTAATCGACCAATAGGGTAAACACGGGTGAGTGTGGGCAAATGGTGAATAAGGCTGGCAGGGTCATCAATATTTAATTTACAGTCAATACCTACTGGTTTGTGGTGCGCAAAATAAACTAAATCGGCAGCACCTTTAATTTCTTTTTCGTTCACTATTACAATGTCTTGCTCGTCAACGTGATCTATATGATTTGCTGGGCGATTATTTACAGTCACAACACCTTCATCAATTAAACGCGATGCCTGTTTACGAGAGCAAATACCTGCATGGGCAATATATTTAGCGAGTCGAATTTTTGTGATCATAACGTGTGACGCCAGCGGCTAATAAAAATTTGATCGCGATTATAGCAAAGCTGCGTATCGATAATGCTAAATATAAAAAGGTAAACATGATGGGTATTAAATTTTCACAGTTAAAAAAGCACGAACCGCTACAAAAAGTCATTGTTCACTCGTTAGATATGGCGCTTTATCAAGTATCAGTGATGATTAATAACGTTGAATATTATGTAACAGAAGACAGCGGTGAGTTTTTAAGAGCACTCAGCCCACTGCATGTACAAAAACGTTTTGAAAAAATAGCGTACGCACAGATGATGTTAAGGCAAACAAGCGCTTACGACGAAATGTGCGGCCAGCCGGATAAAACCAGCAGCAATATGCTTGAAGTACCTTATGGTAAAAATAATCTTTATTGATTGAGCTAATTTGCTAGTATCTGCTTTTTAAGGGCGATTAATGTATCAATTAAAAGTAGATAATACCGATGCGTTAAACTCAGCGCTTCGCGCACAAATGGTTGAATTTAACGCCGAGCATTTTGATGCGCAAAGAGTGCCATTAGGCTATAAATTTACTGATGAACAGGGCGAGCTTGTTGCCGGTATTAGTGGGAGTGTGTTTGGAAATTGGCTGATGATTAGTTGGCTTTGGTGTAGCGATAGTGCGCGAGGTAAAGGGCTTGCAGATAAACTGCTAACGGCACTTGAACAAGCTGCTATTGAGCTAGGTGCTACAACTGCTCAGCTTGATACACTTGATTTTCAAGCAAAACCCTTTTATGAAAAGCGCGGCTATAGTGTTAAGTATCAACTTAATAATTACCCGCGCTCAGGTACGCGTTACTTTATGGAAAAATCACTTTAATTTTTGCTGGCTATTTAGCTTTTAGTGGCTCGCCTTCAAAGGTAATACCTAAAAAAGGTGTTGCCTCTGGTGCTAACATAAACGTGCGAATGTTCATGTGATCATCCCCTTTAGGGTTTTGCAGCACGTCTTCTCGGTAAAACTTACCAAAACAATCCAACGTATTTTGTTTACTTAAATCGTTTAATTTAGCAAATGCAAAAATTTTACACGAGCCGTTGTTCTCACTCGCAGAGCTAAGTAATCCATGGTTATTAAAGCCACATGCAGTAAAGTCGTAATTTGCTTCTATCACGGCCACTGTATCGGTAAATTGAATGCTTTTTGGATTTTCAGCAAGTGCTTTTAAATAGTTATTTAGTGTCATGTGTTACCTTTGGATTTTTAATTATTTAGCGCTTAACTCTAGCTCATCTGTTTGCTGATTTATATTGAATTTAAATCGCGATAAAAAGTTCATTCCTAGTAAACCTTGTCCGCGTGTGTTTTCAATGCTCAACACTTCAAAACCATAAATAATTTGCGAGCCCACTTTAAACGATTCAATTTGATAACGCTTTACAACAATTCGACCATTAGCTGTATTTACCGTTACATCGCCTAAATATAAAGGTTGTGGCGAAATTTGCTCAATAATATTTGTAGGTAGCGAGGTCACGCTTGCACCTGTATCAATCATTAGTTCGGTCGATAGATTGTTATTTATTTCGGAGTTTATTAAGTAATGCGCGCCGTAAGGCGTTAAAGCAACAAAGTCGTCTTGCGATTGTGCTTTATTGATCATCGCTTGCAGTGTTTGCACTTGGCTTTTCAGATTGTGCTGGTTTGGCATTCGATCAAGGGTTGCTTGTGCGCTAATTAAATCGCCTTGCTGATAGTAGGCATACGCAAGCGGATATAAAAATTGCGCGTTATCGCTTTTATAATCAAGCCAAATTTGTGTTTGCTCAATAATAGCTTGCCAATTTTGTTGCTCAGTTAATGTGTGTAATTCGTTTTGAGTGAGCGTATTTAAACGTGTATTTACATTACTTTGCTGATCAGCAGGCAGTAATGAATTAAGCTCAAATAAAGCAATAATGGCATTTTGTGTTTGCTCGCTATTTATTAAATACTCAACCTGTAAATTAAGTAACTCTACGTTATAAGGGCTGTTATTTAATAGCGCATTGAGAAATGATTCGCTAAGTAATAAATTGCTATTTAGCCATGTTTTAAGCTGCACTAGCCACGATGAATAAAGGTTTTTTGCGATTTCTGGATTGCTGTTTTTGAGTTGTTGATAGCTACTAAGTGCGGCTTCAAATTTGTGTTGTTTAAACTGCTGCTTTGCCGTATTTAATAGCGTATTTTGTTGTTTAGGCGATATGCTTTTTTCAGCACCTTGCGTTTTTTGTACTTTGGTTGGCGCGGGCTGCGGCCACAATAAATAAGCGTTAAGGCTAAGTGAGCCAATTAATAGCAAGGTAATTAGCTTGGTATAGTGGCTCATTGTGACCTCTTATTTAATGCAATTGGTATTATTTAATAAAGTGCGTTAAGGCATGAATATTGGCTATTTCAATATCAGCCAGCCCTTTATAAGCATAATTGGCGCCTTGATCGTTTAACCATACCGATTGGCAACCGGCATTATTTGCGCCTTGTACGTCTGTATCAAGGCTATCGCCAATGTGTAAAATTTCACTTTTAGCAACGTTTAAGTGCTCGGCGGCTTTATCAAATAAGGTGCTGTGAGGTTTTGCTTTACCATGCATGCCGGCTTGTAATACAAGCTCAAATTTATCGTGTAAGTTAAAGCGTTCAATTTCAACGTTACCATTAGTTATAGCAACCAGCGTAAAGTGCTGGGCTAAGTTATCTAGCAGCTTTAGTACGTCGTCGGTTACCACTATTTTACTGCGCGCATCGGCAAAGGCGTTGTAGGCAGCATCGGCATGATGCTCTACCTCTTGCTCGTTCAAATCTAGTTTAGAGAGGGCTAAGCGCAGTGTATGTTGGCGCCATTTAGTGACGTTATCAGCAAGTTCAGGTAACTTTAATACGGCCTCATTGCGGCATTGTTGCCAGTATTTTGGGCCTTGGGCTAAGTAGCTCGGGAGCGCGTTTAAATAATTTTGCTGCGCTTTAACGGCTGCTTTTATAATAGGATGGTTGCTGTATAGCGTGTCGTCTAAATCAAAGCTCATGACAGAAAATGGCTTAATAGCACGATTAAATCGGATCATATTACTTCCTAATCAGTTCGTTTTTTTGCGCGAGGATGGGTATTGTCGTACACCTTGGCTAAATGTTGAAAATCTAAATGCGTATACACTTGTGTAGCCGACAAACTACTGTGCCCTAGTAACTCTTGCACGGCGCGTAAATCACCAGATGATTCTAAAATATGTGACGCAAACGAGTGGCGTAACTTATGCGGGTGAACCTGCGAGCTAATGCCTTGTTTTATTCCCCACTCTTGCATACGCAGACGCACTTGGCGAATTGAAATACGATTTTTTTGGCTACTTAAAAATACGGCTGTTTGATCGGGCTTTGCAAACTGAGGGCGTATTGTGAGCCATTTTTTTAGTGCGTCTAACGCTTTTTTACCAACCGGAATTAACCGCTCTTTATTGCCTTTACCACGCACTAAAATTTCGCCATTGGCAGCGCTAATATCTTGCATGTTAGCGCCAACTAACTCGCTTATACGCAGCCCTGATGAATACATCAACTCCATCATCGCTTTATCTCTAATTGCGAGAGGTTCGTCGTCGGGTATTTCGAGTAAGCGTGCCATTTGATCTACATCGAGATTTTTAGGTAGAGGCTTCGCAAACTTAGGGCCTTTTATACCTATTGCCGGATTATGGTAGTGCGATTGCTCGGCAATATTTTTTGCTTTTAAAAACTTATACAAGCTGCGAATACAACTGAGCTTTAAGCTAATTGTACGGCCACTTAATTGTTTTGAGCGCAGCGCCATGCTGTAGCGGCGAATATGCTCGCCTTGCACGCCAAACCAGTCGTCACACAATTTGCTAAAATAAAGGGCAGCAAAGCCAAGTTGGCTTACGTATTGGTTAACTGTGTGCGCTGAATATTGTTTTTCAAACTTTAAATAATCGCTAAATAGCGTTATGGGTGCGCGCCAGTTGTCGCTTAACTCAGTGGTATTAGGCGCATCGTCACTCATGCTAGTTTTTGTAACCGCAGATGTAATGCGTTTATAAAGTCGAGTACAAAAAGATTATCTTGAGCGGGCTCAAAATGGTTTACGTTACTGCTACCAAACGCCAAAATAGCGATAGGGTGCTTGGTGTCGCCAATTAAATAAATAGCGACGGATTGTGTATCTTCACTAAATAATTGTTCGCGCTCTTGTTTATTAATTCGCCCTAAATAATGCCCTGAATGGGTAAGGCGATGCGCAATAAGCTCGTCGTACTCGGGGTTATATTTTACTAATTTGCAGTCGTTAACATCTTCACTTGAGCAGATTATATTGCGTAGGTTATTTGCAAGAGTGTCAAAATCGTCATGATTCCAAAGCTGGCGATGGCACTGGCTAAACAAACGATATACAAGCTCGTTTTGCGTTGCATGCTTGCTCATGGCGTCTATTTGGCTTTTTAAAAGCGTGTTGTGCTCGCGTAATTGGCGTTGCTGAATATGTACCAGCGACGTTGCACCTTGAGCTTGCTGTTGCAGCTCAAGTTGTGCGAGTAGCTCGGGGTGATGAACTAAAAAGTCAGGATGTTGATGTAAGTAATCAATAACCTGTTCTTTACTTAGCTCGCTCATAGCGCTACTTGCCCGTCGAACACATGCTCTGCGGGGCCAGTCATGCGTACTGGGTGACCTTCGCCACTCCAACGTACTTGTAAGCTACCGCCTGGTAAATCTACTTGAACAGTTGTTGATAACTTATTTTGCATATGACCAATCACCATTGCTGCACACGCACCTGTGCCACAGGCTAGGGTTTCGTTAACGCCGCGCTCCCACACTCTTAATTTAATGTGTTCATGCGATACAACTTGCATAAAGCCAATGTTCGCTTTTTGCGGAAAACGTTCGTGGTTTTCAAGTAATGGACCCAATATATCAACTTGCGCGGTGGTTACGTCGTCAACTTCTAGCACGCAATGCGGGTTACCCATAGATACCGCGCCACTAAATACAGTGTGTTCTTCGGTTCTAATAATATAAGTAAGCTCACGCTTGCTCGCTTTTAAAGGGATTTTACTTGGCTCAAAATTTGGATGACCCATGTTAACCGTTACTTGACCGTCTTTTTCTATGTAGAGCGTTAAGTTGCCCGACTTGGTCGACACAGTAATTTTATGCTTGTTAGTAAGGCCCTTCATACGTACAAAGCGGGCAAAACAGCGTGCGCCGTTACCGCATTGTTCTACTTCGGTACCATCGGCATTAAATATTCGATAATGAAAGTCGAGATCAGGAGAGTACGGCGCTTCAACCATCAGCAATTGGTCAAAGCCAATGCCAAAATGGCGATCTGCCAGTTTTTTGATTTGATCTCGCGACAAAAAAACATTTTGTGTAATGTTATCAATCACAACAAAGTCGTTGCCTAAGCCGTGCATTTTGGAAAAATTAACTAACATAGCGCTCTAATTCGGTTTTGCTCTGTGCTAATCATGCCACAGAGCAGCTAGTAGACAAAAACGTTTATGGTAAAACTTTCTCACCCTGATAAAGGCTTTCAATAGTTTCGCGTTCACGAATAAGATGATGCTGCTGACCATCTACCATAATTTCTGCAACACGCGGGCGCGAGTTGTAGTTTGAGCTCATTGTAAAGCCATATGCACCCGCACTTCGTTGTGCAAGTAAATCGCCTTGTTTAAGCGCTAGATCGCGGTCTTTTCCTAAAAAGTCGCCGGTTTCGCACACCGGACCCACAATATCAAAGTTGTGAGTAGGTGTTTCGTCGTCGCGAACGGATACCGGAATAATTTTTTGCCACGCTTGATAAAGCGCAGGGCGAAGCATATCGTTCATACCAGCATCTACAATTGCAAAAAACTTGTCTTGGTTTTGTTTAATAAATTCAACTTGAGTGACCAAAATACCTGCGTTAGCTGCAATAGCGCGCCCTGGTTCAAAAATAAGTTCAAGATGTTTGTAGTTAGCTAAGCGTTCGGTAACTTGCGCTGCATATTCACTTGGGTGTGGTGGTTGCTCGTTGTCGTATGGCACGCCTAAACCGCCACCAATGTCTAAGTGAGTTAGCTCAATACCGTTGGTTTTTAGCTCATCAATAAGCGCCATTAATTTATCAAGGGCTTCTAAAAAAGGTCTAACTTGCGTTAATTGAGAGCCAATATGGCAATCGACACCAATTACTTTTAAACCAGGTAAAGCCGCTGCTTGTTGATAAACACTCAGCGCAGTTTGTATATCAATACCAAATTTATTTTCTTTTAAACCGGTAGAAATATACGGATGTGTTTTTGCATCTATGTCTGGGTTTACGCGAATAGAAATAGGCGCTTCTAGGTTAAGCTCGCAAGCCACTTCAGAAATACGCTCAAGCTCAGACGCCGACTCTACATTAAAACATTTAATGCCCAGTTTTAATGCGTAAGCTATTTCGTCAGACGTTTTAGCCACGCCTGAAAAAACCACTTTAGAGGCATCCCCTCCCGCTTTAATTACACGCGCTAGTTCGCCTTTAGATACAATATCGAAACCTGATCCTAAGCGCGCTAATATATTAAGTACGGCAATATTTGAGTTTGCTTTTACAGCGTAACATACCAAGCTTTTATGATTTTTAGTGGCGTTAGCAAATGCTAAGTAATGGCGCTCAAATGTAGCACGCGAGTATACATAACACGGCGTGCCGTATTGCTGCGCTATGCTTGCTACGCTGACGTCTTCGGCAAATAATTGGTTGTTTTTGTAGTTAAAATAATCCATTTATTGCTCCTGACTTTGCGATGTTTTAGCTTGCTCAGCGGTAGTGGCTGGTTTAGCTGTATTTTGAGGTTGGTTTTGCTCTGTTTTTTGCTCTGGTAAATATAACGGACCGCTTTGTCCGCAGCCAGCTAAGGCGCTTAACAGTACAGTGCTTATTAATAGTCTTTTTAATTGTAAGGTATGTGTCGCTTTCATTAGATTAATACGGTTGCTGGCTTTATAATCGCAGAGTAACAGAATATCTAAAAAATGCAGCTATTCGCGGATGATTTTATTCCTGTTACACTAGCTGCACATTTTTAAAGCTAAAACGTACCCAATATTAGGCGGCTCGCCTGCAAAGGAAATAACAATGACTGAACACGAATATCACCAATTAGCCGAAGCTCTTATGTTCACTATTGAAGAGCAGGTTGATGATTGCGAAGCTGATTTAGATTATGAATCGGCACAAGGTATTTTAGAAATTATTTTTCCTGATAAAAGTAAAATAGTGATCAATAAGCAAGCACCTCTTCACCAAGTATGGGTTGCGACTAAGTTTAACGGACATCATTTTGAAATGCGTGATGGGTTATGGATTGATAACCGCTCTGGCGCTGAATTTTGGGCGTTTATAAATGAAGCCTCAACTCGCCAAG
Organism: Pseudoalteromonas sp. TAE79; assembly: GCF_000498015.1. NCBI lineage: Bacteria > Pseudomonadati > Pseudomonadota > Gammaproteobacteria > Alteromonadales > Pseudoalteromonadaceae > Pseudoalteromonas > Pseudoalteromonas sp. TAE79. The sequence goes on along the minus strand of NZ_AUTL01000240.1, from coordinate 30,813 downwards.
CAGGCCAAGAAGTTAAGTGGCAATCATCACTATGAGTTTAGAATTTGTAGAATATGCAGCCCAAAGTGAACACAAAGCAACGGTTATTTGGTTACATGGTTTAGGTGACTCTGGGGATGGTTTTGCGCCAGTAGCCCCACAGCTAAATTTACCAAGCGAGCTTGGTATACGGTTTATTTTTCCGCATGCGCCAGTGCAACCGGTCACCATAAATGGTGGCATGGAAATGCGCTCTTGGTACGATATTAAGTCTATAGAATTAGATAAGCGTGCCGATGAACAAGGCGTAAGAGATTCTGCTGCAAAGGTAGAAGAGTTAATTAATAAAGAAATTGCTAATGGCATTCCTGCTAATAAAATAATTTTAGCTGGTTTTTCTCAAGGTGGTGTTGTGTCTTTGCATTTAGCGCCGCGCTTTGAGCAAAAGCTTGGGGGTGTTATGGCGCTCTCTACTTATATGTGTGTGCCACACAAATTTGCTGATGAAGCAAAACATACTGATTTAAACGTATTTATGGCTCATGGTAGCCAAGATAACGTTGTACCGCACAGTGCGGGTAGAAATGCGTTTGAAGTATTAACAGCACATAACATGGATGTAAGCTGGCAAGAATATCCAATGGCTCATCAAGTTTGCGCAGAAGAATTGCAAGCTATTCGCCAATGGTTAATTGCTCGTTTAAGCTAATTTTGGAACCGCTGAGGTCAATATGAGTCAAAAAATAGTTATAAAAGCAAATGTTAAACGCGAATTACAACAGAGCGTACCAACGGTAAGCTACGAGTGGAATTGGCGTCGTATTGTGAGTATTGCTATGTTGGTATTAATGACCTCTGCAGCAGTTGTTTATGGCTTAACCACCTCTGTTAATGCAGATCAAGGTGAGCACCCAAATGAGCAGGAACAATTCTTAAGTTTCAGCAGTAACGCTGAAAACCAAACAAGCGATGAGGTAATGGATGTTGAGCCTCAATCATCAGTAAACAATAGCCCTAATGAGCCTGCAGAGGTAATGCAAGCTCGGATTGAACCGTTGTCAGCTGAGCAAAATGAGACTCAACTAAGCATTTCAAGTAATACACCTGCCGAAGTAGACCTTGTAAATAATCCCCCGGCTTTGTTGGCTAACAACGATATTGTTACTGATCAAAGCGAAAGTATTAATACAGAGTTAAACTCAAACCTTGATAATGATGTGCAAGAAGAAACCGCAGAAGCCCAAAACGTAACTGAGCCTGCAAGTCAAAGTGACTTACTTTTAGAGTTAGAAAGTGATGATGGCGCATTGAGTGGCACTGAAGGTTTTTCCTCTACAGCACATGTGGCAAGTGTGGCATTGGGGGCGCAAATAGACACGGATAAAATTAGTCGCGCGGTACTTACTCGTAAAGTAAGTAAGCGTGAGCCTACTAATGTGTTTGCTGCTGATATTAGGTTAAGCCAGTTTGAGGAAGGGTTATCGTTTTTTAGCGAGATTAAAAACCTTCAAGGCCAGCAAGTTAAGCATGTTTGGTCGTTTGAAGGTGAAACGATGGCTGAAATTACACTTAATGTTACTTCGCCTCGTTACAGAACGTACTCAACAAAAAATATAATGAACACACAAACAGGTCATTGGCGTGTTGATGTAGTTGATGAGCAAGGTAATTTAATTGCCCAAAAAGAATTTAGAATTTTAGCTGACTAAAACTGGCTAAACGCAGTAATTAATTGGATACCCCTATGACAGAAAAAACAAAATTAGTACGCATCGCAACGCGCAAAAGCGCTCTAGCACTTTGGCAGGCCGAATTTGTAAAAGCAGAGCTTGAGCGTTTTCATGCAGATGTGCGCGTAGAATTAGTCCCAATGTCGACACAAGGGGATATAATTTTAGATACGCCATTGGCCAAAATTGGCGGTAAAGGCTTATTTGTTAAAGAACTAGAGCAAGCCATGCTAGATGGCCGAGCTGATATTGCCGTACATTCTATGAAAGATGTGCCAGTAGAGTTTCCTCAAGGGCTAGCACTGCATACTATTTGTGAGCGTGAGGATCCACGCGATGCGTTTGTATCAAACAATTTTGCAAATTTAAGTGCCCTACCACAAGGCTCTATTGTTGGTACTTCGAGCCTACGCCGCCAGTGCCAAATTAAGGCACTTCGCCCTGATTTAGATATTCGTGATTTACGCGGCAATGTAAATACGCGTTTAGGTAAATTAGATGACGGCCAATATGATGCTATTATTTTAGCGGCTGCAGGGCTTATTCGTTTAGAAATGGAGTCGCGTATTGCTGACTACATTGAGCCAGAAGTGTCATTACCAGCAAATGGTCAAGGCGCTGTAGGTATTGAATGTCGTATTGATGATGAAGTAACCAAAGCATTACTTGCACCACTTGAGCATACACAAACACGTATTCGCGTAAACGCAGAGCGTTCGATGAATCGCTATTTAGAAGGTGGTTGCCAAGTTCCTATTGGTGCTTATGCATTGGTTGATGGCGAACAAGTGCATTTACGTGGTTTAGTTGGTGCTGTTGATGGCAGCGAAATTTTACGTGACGAAGTAACAGGCCATGTAAATGACGCAGAAAAACTAGGTATTGAGCTTGCTAAAAAATTACTAGCTCAAGGTGCAGACAAAATACTAGCTGAAGTTTATAGAGACGCATAAATGACACATATTCTGATAACTCGGCCCGAAGGAAAAGGCGCAGCCCTTGCACAGCAACTTGAGCAAGCGGGTTATCAGGCGTCTTTATTTCCGGTATTAAAAATAACGCATTTAACACCCTCCAGCACTGAGCTTAGTCCACTATTAAATGCAGATAAAATAATATTTATATCGCAAGATGCAGTCAGTGCACTTTCGCAATTAAAACCAGATATAAATACCAAAGCGCAATTTTATGCGGTTGGACAACAAACAGCCGATGTTATATATGAGCAATTTGGTGTGCGCGCAGCAGTACCAAAGCAGTATGATTCAGAAGGGTTACTTGCGCTTAAATCACTCGCCGAGGTGGATGGCTGTAATATAGTATTAGTTAAGGGCCAAGGTGGCCGTCCTGAGTTAGCTAAAACGCTCAAAGAGCGCGGTGCTTTTTTAAATAATTGTGTTGTGTACAAACGTGAGCCTACAGAGAGTATCACCTCCAACTGGACAGACCACTGGAAAAGCCAGAATGTACACGGTATAGTCACAACAAGTAATGCAGCAGTTGATGCTATATTTAAAAGCCTTACTGCACACCAACTACAATGGTTACAACAGTGCCGATTTTATGTTGCTAGCGAGCGTATAGCCGCTTATTTAAAGCTGCAACAGGTAAGTTCGGCTAATATACACATTGCAGCAGGGGCTAGCGATAATGCTATGTTTACCTGCATAAATCAGCAAGGTAGCAACATGAGCGAACAGTCAAAGCCAGTAACGGCAGAAAAAGCCACACCAACAATAGCTAACACGACCTCTGCTAAATCAACTAAGCAAGACCCTACAGCTACAAAAAGTACGGCAGACAAAAGTAAACAAAAAATAAGTAAGGTTGCAGTACTTGCGCTTCTTATTTCGTTAATTGTGGCCTCAGGCGTGGGTTACGAGTTTTATCAAAAATTAAATGCTGGTAAGGCGCAAAACCTAGCCGTTAATGAGTTAAGCGAGCAAAATAAGTTACTCACCCAGGAGCTGCAAGCACTTAAATCGGCGCAATCTAATTTGCAACAAGCGCTGTTTAATAGTGAAGAAAAAGTTGCCGCAGCCCTAAATGAAAGTGCAGTTCAAAATCAGCAAGAACTAAAAGCGGCTTTGCAAAAGGCGCAGCAACAAGGCTCATCGTTAAACCCGCAAGAAGTAACCAGCTTACAGCGTATGGCTGAGTTTAAACTATGGGCTGAAAAAGACTACCAAGGCACTAGTGCTGTTTTAAAGCGCTTAGATGGATTACTTAGTGAGCACCCAGGAACAGTTGAAGTTCGCCAAGCGATTATGCAAGATATACAAACACTTGATAGCCTTAAACCTATTGCAACAGAGGCTATTTATTTACAGCTAAACAGTGTACTAAGCAGTATTGACGACTTAGTTTTTAATGCAGTTAATTTACCAGAAGAAGCAGCTGCAATAGATGAAAATGCTTTAAGTGGTGACGTGAGTGATTGGCAGCAAAACTTGAGTAATAGCTGGAATAAAATTGTGGATAGCTTTATTACTATTCGTCAGCACGAGGGTGTTTCCATTGAGCCATTACTTACGGATCAAGAGCGCCATTTAATAAATCAACGAATCAAGCTTAATATAACTCAGGCACAAGATGCACTTATGAGTAAGCAGGCGAGTATTTTCTTTAGCGCCTTAAGTGAAGCAAAACGTTTAGTTGGTGAGTACTTTAAGCAAGACGATGATACAACTAAAACGGTACTTAAAGCGTTGTCTAAACTTGAAAAAGAGCAGCTTAACTTTAATCCAAAAGTAACCTTAAACAGTACACAAAAGGTTAAGGAGTGGGCGCAATGATAGGGCTAATTATTTTAATTGTAGCTATTGTTGTTGTACTAGCGGTTACTCCATTTGTTCTAGATGAAAAAGGTTATGTACTTATTTCATTTAACAATACGACGATAGAAGGCACGATAGTATCGTTTTGTATAATGGCAGTCATTACCGCTGTTGTTTTATATTTAACATATAAGTTAATTCGTTATTTATTATCGATTTATCATAATACTAAGCATGGCTTTTTTGCACGTAGCCAAGAGCGCAAACAAGTAGCTATTGAGCAGGCTCTGTGGAGTGCTATTAATGATGATTACGAGCACGTAGAACAGGCTTTATCGGGTAATAGCGTACCAGATAAGTTTGAAGATATTCGCTTAGCATTACTTGCAAAAGCAGCGCTTGCTAATAATCAAACAGATAAAGCACTTGAGCGTTTATTTGAAATAAGCCCAGAGCATCAATTAAAAGTAGCAAAGCTATGGTTGGCAAGTGGCGATAGTAGCGCGATTGAATCACAAATGCGTATTAGCGCAGAAGCTAAAAAAGCCACCGCACTTGAGTTAAAACTTTATGCAGAAGTATTAGTACAGCAACAACACTTTAGTGCGCTGGAAGACTTTTTGCCGCGTTTACTGCGCAAAAAAGCACTTACTGATGCACAGTGGACGCAGTTATTTAGTGCTTATTTTAATGCGTTAGATGCAGACAAGCTGAGTGAAAAATATAAACAGCTACCGAAAAAGCTGCAAGCTCATGCCCACACCGCATATTTAATGCAAATGGCGCAAGCAGGTCAATTGGCTGTTATTGAAAGTGACTTAATTAAGATGGTTAAGCATAGTGAGCAACACTTAGAGCTTGCAAATATATTAAGTAAAGCAACAGCAGCCGATGCAGCTAAGTTGCAAATAAGCATTCAAGAACGCCTTAAGAAGGATGATTCAAATAATTCACTATTACTTGCGCTAGCTTGCCTTGCTAATGCTAAGGGTGATTATGACTTAGCAGCTAGAATTTTTGATAAAGCACTGAATAGTGAAAATAAAAAACAGTTCTCTGAACAAGCTGTGTTGAGTTATAAAAATAGTGCACAGGCAGAAAAGGCGCTCGTTTTATATCAATAAATGACTACACTATAACTACTTAGCATTTTTTGTAGTTCAGGAGCACAAGCTTTGAGAAAGTTTTTAATATTAACCCTTAGCTTGGCTTGTGCTTATTTTTTTACTGGGTATTTTAGTAACTCACTTCTTGCTGTAGATGGCTATGCGGTCGCCTCTTGGCCGCCCTCAGGAATTGCTTTAGCGAGCTTTTTAATTTGGGGACGTAAGTCATTTGTTGGCCTTATTATTGGTGCTTTTTGTACTAACTTAATTCACCTTGATAACGCAGTCGATATTCTTCACTTTAATGTTTTTTTACAAGCTACTTGCGTTACTTTAGCCTCGGCTTTACAGGCTTGGGTTGGCCGTCAAATTATAGTAAATGTTATAAAAGCTCCACTAGATTTATCTTCTTTAAAACACAGTGTTCAAAGCTTAATAGTCGCAGGGCCAATATGCTGCGTTATTGCTGCAGGAGTAGGAACTAGCTTATTAGCATTAAATAATGTGATTCCGACCAATGCTATTTTTGATAATTTTATCGCATGGTGGATTGGTGACAGTATTGGTGTACTTATATTTACACCATTAGTATTGGCTGCTTTTAACTACACGCAAGTACGCCATCGTATGCTGGTGATTTTACCTTCACTATTAATTTATATACTAATCAGCGTTAGTTTTTATGGTGCTGCCAGTGTTAAAAAAGAAAAAGATATTCAAAAGCAAGAAGCCAAAGTACTTGCTGTACAAAACGCTATAAGCCAAAAGCTCGACGGTATTACTGCTCACTTAGGATTACTAGCTGCATATTTTGCTAGTAGTGATGACGTGAATTTTAAAGACTTCAAACAATTTACTTCAAAGCAGTTGGGCTACAGCCAAGAAATTCTAGCGTTTGAATGGATACCTTATATACCAGCAAATAAACTCGCAGATTTTGAAGCTCGTGATAATACAGCCACAGGCAAACCTCTATATATAAAAGAAAAGTCACTAGATGGAGCTTGGCAACCAGCAGGTACGCGTAGTAATTACTTTCCTGTAAAGTACGTATATCCCTTAAAAGGTAATGAAGATGTTTTAGGGTTTGATTTAGCTTCTAGTAAAGTAAGAGGTGCAGCGCTTAGCAAAGCGAAAGAGCTTAATGAACTTGCACTAAGTGAGCCAATTAACTTGGTCCAAAATACAGCTGAAGACGGTGTACTCTTTTTATATCCTGTTTTTGGAGAGTCGTCTACCGAAGATGATTTTCAAGGTTTTGTGGCAGCGATTGTCAGTCTGAAACGCTTATCGCAAACACTATTATTTGATCACAACAACTCAATTTCAGTCAGTTTTTTTGATACAACGATACCAGGGAAAAAGCAGGCAATTTATATTGCCGATACCGATAACTCGCAAACGCTGTTTAAAGAATATCAATTGTTGATTAGCAAACGTATGTGGCAGGTTGAGTTATATGAGCCAATAGTTAGAACGTCTTGGTTAGTATATTGGCTTGCACAAATAGTAGGTATGTTGTTTGTGTGGTTACTGATTACATTTTTGATTTCAGTTACTGGTACAAACATACAAATTCGCGAACAAGTGGCCAAGCAAACATATACACTACGCAAAGAAAAACAAAAAGCAGATGAAGCGAGTCATATAAAGGGGCAGTTTTTAGCAAACATGAGCCACGAAGTCCGCACCCCTATTAACGGTATAAAAGGGCTGCATTATTTAGCGCTCCAGCAAAACGATTGGCAACAAGCTAGAAGTTACATAGAGCAAGCAGATGGGGCACTTGGTGTTTTACTGAGGGTATTAAACGATGTGCTCGACTTTTCAAAAATGGAAGCAGGCAAGCTAGACTTAATACAAGAGCCTATTAATGTAGCGAGTTTAGCGGATGAAATGCTTAATTTACTTCAGTTTGAGGCTGACATTAAATCAATAAAGTTAAGTCTCGATTTTGATAAAACATCAAATTTGGTCATTAATACCGATCCAATTCGCTTAAAACAAGTGCTGCTGAATCTGCTCAATAATGCGGTTAAATTTACAGGGGAAGGTGAAATCACTCTGAAAATTTGGCAATCGAAAAAAATGACTTATTTTAGTATTAACGATACGGGTATTGGTATTAGTAGCGAAGCACAGAAACAATTGTTTAAACCGTTTGCACAAGCTGATAGCTCAACCTCACGCCAATATGGTGGTACAGGCTTAGGATTAAGTATTTGCAAAAAGCTGGTTGAGTTAATGGGTGGTGCAATTGATTTAGTTAGTTATGAAGGTAAAGGCTCTACATTTACATTTAGTTTGCCGCTAATATCGCCTTTACCAAAGGCAGAGCAAATTCAGCAGCAATACAACGCAATAGACGTAAGTACATTATCATTTACAGGCTATAAATTACTTTTAGTAGAAGATAATCCACTTAATCAGCATGTTGCTAATGCTATTTTAAAAACGAAAGGCTGTATTGCCGACATTGCTAACGATGGTTTTGAAGCCATAGAAAAGCTAGCCGAAAATAGCTACGACATTGTGCTTATGGATATTCAAATGCCAAAAATGGATGGACTCAAAGCAACAAAAGTAATTCGTCGTGATTTAGAGTTAATTGATTTACCCATAATAGGGCTATCGGCGAACGCCCATGACGATGACGTTAAAAAGGCACTAGCCTGTGGAATGAATGGCTATATTACCAAACCTATTGATGCAGATACGCTTTTTAAAACTCTTTGGCATCACTTATCAGGAAAATAGGCTATATCATTTTTTTGCACAAAAAGCAGACATATGACCGCTAAAACTTACCGCAAATCATATAGAATTGAAAAATAACTGTATCTGCGTATCATGCGCGCAAATTTAACTAAACTGGGTTGCTATTATGATCAATAGAAAATTACCTTTGCTAGATATTCACCGTCATTTAGATGGTAATGTACGTGCGCAAACCATATTAGAACTTGGTCGTCAGTTTAATATAGAGCTACCTGCAGATAACGTTGAAGCATTAATCCCTCATGTTCAAGTTATTGATCCTGAACCAAACCTCATGGCTTTTTTACAAAAGTTAGATTGGGGAGTTACTGTGCTTGGCGACTACGATGCGTGTAGACGTATCGCAATTGAAAACATTGAAGATGCACAAGCACAAGGTCTTGATTATGTGGAGCTTCGATTTAGCCCTTACTACATGGCACAAAGCCAAGGTTTACACCCAGAAGGCGTTGTAGAGGCCGTTGTTGATGGTATTAAATCAGCAACAAAGGGCGCAAATATAAAAGCTAACTTGATTGGTATTTTATCGCGTACTTATGGCGTAAAAACGTGTCAAAAAGAGCTTGATGCATTACTCGCATTTAAAAATGATTTAGTCGCTGTTGATTTAGCCGGTGACGAAATTGGCTTCCCGGGTGAGTTGTTTGTAGAGCACTTTAAACAAGTACGAAATGCGTATTTAGCTTCGACTGTCCATGCTGGAGAAGCACTTGGCGCTCCAAGTATTTGGCAAGCAATTAATGAGTTGGGTGCGAGCAGAATAGGGCATGGCGTTAAAGCAATTGAAGATCCAAAACTAATGGATTATTTACGCGATAACCGTATTGGTATTGAGTCATGCTTAACAAGTAATATTCAAACCAGTACAGTAAACGATTTAACTAAGCACCCACTTAAACAGTTTTTAGATCATGGTATTTTAGCGTGTATTAATACTGATGATCCTGCGGTTGAAGGTATTGAAATTGAGTATGAATATACCGTTGCTGCACCTAAAGCAGGCTTATCTCAAGCTGATATGGAAAAAGCCCAAAAAAATGCGTTAGAAATAGCATTTTTAAGCGATGGCGATAAAAAAGAACTTTTATCACTCGTTAGCGCACGTTAATGTAAGAGCATTAAAAATGCCGCTTTATATAAGCGGCATTTTTGTATCTGCAATTTAGTGTGTTTGGCAGCTTATGTAATTATCGTAAAGTGCTTTAAGTACATCTGCTCGGCTGATCATACCGATTACTTTAATGCCCTCTACAACAGGGTAGTTTTTTGGTTTACCAGGCTGCATCTGCTGTGCAAGCTCAATAATGTTGGTATCGCCGCTGACGGTCACTACCTCTGTTTGCATAAGCTGCGATACTTTAACCATCCCATCACAAAAATAACTGCTTTGCGTAAGTGGTTTTAACAGCTCTTGCTCTGATATAAATCCAACTAAGCATTTATCTTTATCAAATACTGGTGCGCCAAGTAGTTTAAATTTTTGTAGTTCTGCTATGGCTGTCGTCATTTCTGTATCTGGTGTGATATTTGGCAACTTGCGTTGCATAAAATCTTTTACTTTTGTATTTAGCATTTGGGTCTCTCCCGCTGATGTTCTATACAAAGTATGGTTTATAGATAGGGATTTAGGAAATTGTTTATATTGATGGAGTTGATAGGTTTTAACTATTAAATATTTGTTGCTATAAAAATAAAGGCACCGATTAGGTGCCTTTATTCATAACTGAAAGTAAATTTCAATTATTTGATAAATGCGAATGCATCTGCGTACATGTTTTCACGAATTGCACCATGAATAATAAAGTCATCACGGACAATACCTATCATGTCAAAACGACCTGCCATATAAATATCGTATGGTTCTAGTGACACAATATCTTGCATTACTGCTTTGTGTACATAGCCAGTGTGCCCTTGCCAATTAGCAGATGGATTTTCTACTACAGGAATAAACTTAAAGTTCTCATGGCTATCTGCCCATGCTTGCATTTCTGTGTGTGCGTATAAAGCAGATTCTTCTTTTACGCCCCAGTAAAACAACACAGGACGGTCGCATTTTATTTCAGCTAAATGATCAGCCATTGATTTTGCGTATGAAAAACCAGTACCACCGGCGAGTAAAATAATAGGGCGCTCACATTGCAGGCGCAACTGTGAAATACCCAAGCCAGCTTCAATGTCTACTAACTGCCCTGTGGTATGGGCGTTTCGTAAATGCTCTAACGATTGCATTGCATACGAATCGGCACCTGAGGCGCCAATATGCAGTTCTATTGCATCGCACTGTGAAGGGCGACTAGCTATAGAAAAAGCACGTTTGTCTTTTTCGCCTAATACGAGTTGCATGTATTGGCCAGCTTCAAAGGTCACCGGTTGTTGTGGCTTTAAAATTACTTTATGAACAAATTCTGTAAGTGGGCTGATAGCTACAACTTCAGCTTTTAATGTTTGCATTTTTTACCTTTTAGCAGCGCTTGTAACAGCAGATACGCAATCGAATAGCTCGATTCTAGCATATCTGCAGGGTTATTTTATAGCCTGATATGTACTTACATATAAACACTTAAACAATATTAAGGCTTTCCCAAATATCATCTACACGGTCTTTGGTGTCTTTATCCATAACAATAGGCTCGCCCCATTCGCGGGTGGTTTCGCCAGGCCATTTATTGGTAGCATCCATTCCCATTTTTGAACCAAGACCTGAGACTGGCGATGCAAAATCGAGATAATCAATAGGTGTGTTCTCTATTAATGTTGTATCACGCGCTGGATCCATTCGGGTTGTTATAGCCCAAATAACATCTTCCCAATCGCGGGCGTTAACATCGTCATCGCAGACGATTACAAATTTGGTGTACATAAACTGACGTAAGAACGACCAAACTCCCATCATCACGCGCTTAGCATGGCCTGGATATTGTTTTTTCATTGTTACAATCGCCATACGATATGAGCACCCTTCAGGCGGAAGGTAAAAGTCGACAATTTCAGGGAATTGCTTTTGTAGTATCGGTACAAACACTTCATTAAGTGCCACACCTAAAATAGCAGGCTCATCAGGCGGACGGCCGGTAAATGTGCTGTGATAAATAGGATCTTTACGATGCGTTAAATGAGTGACCGTCATTACTGGAAAGTCATCTACTTCATTATAGTAACCGGTATGGTCACCATAAGGGCCTTCTGGCGCCATTTCACCAGGCATTATGTAACCTTCAAGTACTATTTCTGCACTGGCAGGGACTTGTAGGTCATTTGAAATAGATTTTACAACTTCGGTTCTGCTGCCACGTAATAAGCCAGCGAATGCATATTCGCTTAGAGTGTCAGGTACAGGCGTTACAGCACCTAATATAGTGGCAGGATCGGCACCTAATGCTACCGATACAGGGTAGGGTTGCCCTGGGTTTTCTTTACACCATTCTTGAAAATCAAGCGCGCCACCACGATGTGACAACCAGCGCATAATTATTTTATTTTTGCCTAATAATTGCTGGCGATAAATACCTAAATTTTGGCGCTTTTTATAAGGCCCTTTGGTAACTGTAAGGCCCCAAGTAATTAATGGTGCTGCATCACCTGGCCAGCAATGTTGAATAGGTAATTTAGTTAAATCTACATCATCACCTTCTAAAACTACTTGTTGGCAAGGCGCTTTTTTAACTTCTTTTGCAGGCATATTAAGCACTTGCTTAAAAATAGGTATAGCGCCTAGAGCTTCTTTAATACCCTTTGGTGGATCAGGTTCTTTTAAAAAAGCGAGTAGCTTGCCCACTTCGCGAAGCTCGCTAACATCTGTTTGGCCCATGCCCATTGCTACGCGTTTTGGTGTACCAAATAAGTTGGTAAGCACCGGCATATCGTAGCCTTTTGGGTTTTCAAATAATAACGCAGGGCCTTTTGCACGCAATGTGCGATCAGATATTTCGGTCATTTCAAGATACGGGTCGATTTCTTGGGTGATACGTTTAAGTTCGCCTTTTTTTTCAAGCAAATCGATAAAATCACGTAGATCTTTATATTTCATTGTGGGCCGCTATTAAGCAAAAGAGTTAAAGTATTATACCCATTTCATGCAAGGCAAGTCATTACTTGCACTTAAAACTTAAAGCGCTCTACGGCACTCGTTAAAGAGTGTGCAAGTTGGTTTACGTCTTCACTTTCGCTTGCTAGGGTTGTCGCGTTTTGGGCATTCAAGGTTGCTTGCTCTGTCACCTTTGCCATTATTTGTTGAATGTCGCCACTGTTAGTCAATTGCTCATGTGATGCATGAGCAATTTGCTCACTCATCTGATTAACAGACAACAATGTGCTTTTAATACGCTCTACGGCTTTATTTAGTTCAGTGCTGTTTTTAACACATTGCTTGGCTTGGTGTTGGCCATCAGTAATGTGTTCTTGAGTTGTTTTAGTGTGTTGTTGCAATGTTTGGATCATGGTGTTTATTTCGCTAGTCGAGGTTTGTGTACGTGCAGCTAATGATCGAACCTCATCAGCAACTACAGCAAACCCGCGTCCGTTTTCACCCGCTCGCGCTGCTTCAATTGCAGCATTAAGTGCAAGTAAGTTAGTCTGCTCGGCAATGCTACTAATTGTTTCAATAATGGCTTCAATAAGCTGGGTGTACTGTGCGAGTTCTTCTGTGCTGCCTACTGCTTTATCAAGGCGCTGCAATAAAGTTTCTATACTTAGACTATTTTGATTAGCAATCTCGTTTACATCATTTGCAAATTGCGATGCGTTTGTTATTTCACTTGATGTTTTATCTGCTTGTTCATAAACCGCTTGTGAGTTGATTAGCATATTTTGTGCAAGCGATGTTGCCTGCGCGCTTCGCTCTAACTGCTGTTGTGCAACAACCGTCATTTGCTGACCTTTTTCACTGGTTTTAATAGCACTGCTGTCTAGTTCGTGGGCGTCGCTACTAATTGCACCAATTAGGTTAGTAAGGTCTTCACTGAGTTTATTTATGTTATTTAGCAAAGTACCAAATTCATCTTTACTACGTGGGTGGCTTCGCTTTGATAAATCACCTGAGGCGATTCGGGCTAAATCGCGGTTTACTTTTTTAAGCGGTTTTAGCATTGCGCGAGTTGTAAAAATAGAGATTGCGATAATCAATATAATTAAAACAATCGTAATAATTACTACAGAACTAATCCCTGTATTTATGGCGGCCTTTGCATTAGTTTGTAAGGCATTAAAGCGCTCATCAGCCAATTTATTAAGTTCAATAAGCTGACCTTCTGTTGTTATAAATTGCTGTTGAAAGTGTTCAAAATTTTGAGCCGCAGCAATAGCACTTTTGAGTACTTTATTTTGTTGGGCGTAAATTCCTGTATCGTTGTTAAGTAACTCTCTTAATTGATTAAACTTAGCCGTTAAATTTTTAGCATTAAACGCATTATCAAAAGGTAGCGCTTGTTGCTCTAAATAGGTGAAATTAGGTTGAATGTTATCTAGTAGAAATAGAGTATCTTGCTGATGACTATTTAAATCATTGATACTTGCAGTTTGAGTAATGCTTTTTATATTATTGCTTAAGTTAAACAATAAATCATCTATACGGGTCGCTGTTCCAAACATAGCATTAAGTAACGCCTGCTGTTTTACAGGCACTTCTAAAAGTTCTATATCAAGTAAGTTAGAACTTAAATTGTAAAGTTGCTCGTTAAACGTTGCTGATAATTCTATGGTGGAATTTTGCGCTACAAACTTACGCTCTTTAGCGCTAAAGATTGCGACACTTACTTCAGTCAGTTGCTCGAAACCTGCGTTGGTACTGGTGAGTAAATTTTGCATTGTTATTTGTTGATTTAGTTGAGTGCTTAACAAATTGAGCATATCGCTAAATTGTTGTTGCTCAACTTGCGCCTGTTTTTTATTTTGTTGAAGTAAATCAAGGTTTGCTTGGCTGTAAGCTAAGGCGTTAAATTTGGTAATAGACAGTAATGATAGCCTTAAATCTTTGCTGAACTGTTGTACCGGAACCGCTAATTTTTCGGTTCGGGTATTGTTAACGCTAATTTTGTTTAATGACCAATAAAAAAATACACTACTTGTTAGCACCAATATGCCAATGGCTGTAAAGGCTAAAATTATTTTATGTTTGATCGCAATTGAACGCATAACTTCATCACAATAATGGATCTTTAATTATTGTAGCATTATTGTAGCATTATTGGTTGTTTTTATGTTAAACCTTGGTGCACTGTCTTTTTTTACCTGCAATGATTAACATGGCTTCCTTACCCTTACCCCAAAACAGTACCTCTTCACTTATATATTTATTCCCTGAGGCACTTTTTTCGTGATTAAGTACATGCACTTTATTGTTAAAGATAAGTTCGGCTTCAGAATTATTAATAATATTGAGTTTTACGCTCTCATCATCGCATTGGTAAGCAGTACTGGTTTTTAAATCACTACATGCGGTTAAGCTTAGTAAAATAGCGATTAATGCTAAATATACTTTCATTTTTCCTCCCATCTTCTTTAAACGTTAGTTAAAACACAGGGCAAAATTTTAATCTAATGTAAGAATAACAAAGCAAAATTAACCGTTGGTGAAAGTAGCGCTTTAAGTTATGTTTATAGCAATATTTTTTGAGCTCGGAAGCTTTATGGCAGGCACTAACCTTTTAACGTTATTAGATGATATAACCACTTTACTTGATGACATTGCGACAATGAGTAAGGTTGCAACAAAAAAAACAGCGGGTGTATTAGGCGATGACTTAGCGCTCAATGCACAGCAGGTTACAGGTGTAGCAGCAGAGCGTGAATTACCGGTTGTTTGGGCTGTGGCAAAGGGCTCATTTTTAAATAAAGCGATACTCGTACCCGCTGCTTTATTAATAAGCGTATGGCTGCCTTGGTTAATAACACCGCTTTTAATGATGGGTGGTTTGTTTTTATGTTTTGAGGGAGCTGAAAAAGTATTTGCTAAGTTTTTGCCTCATAACAGTGAGGCGGTAGACGAGGGTGAGAAATTAGATTTAGTTGAGTACGAAAAACAAAAAATAAAAGGGGCAATAAGAACCGACTTTATTCTTTCTGCCGAAATTATTGTGATTACTTTAGGTACTGTGGCAGGTGCTACATTGCTTAATCAAGCTTTAGTGCTTTGTGTTATCGCAATTATAATGACTATTGGTGTTTATGGCTTAGTGGCAGGTATTGTAAAACTGGATGATGCCGGACTTTATTTACTCAACCAATCAAAGGTAACAGCTAATAAATTTAAAGAATTACTTGGGAAAGGCTTACTCGCAGCAGCGCCTAGGTTGATGCAGTTTTTAGCATTTGCGGGCACCATCGCGATGTTTTTAGTCGGTGGCGGGATTTTAGTACATGGTGTTGAGTTACTGCATCATACTCAAGTCGATGTAACAAACTATGCCCAATCTGTTGCTGGCGGTACAGGAGAGGTATTAGCTCCTCTATTGTTTGATGGTTTGCTAGGCGTGATTGCTGGCTTAGTTGTTGTGCTTATACATGTAGGTTATACAAAGTTATTTAAAAAATAATTCCAAGCTGGCGTACTTGTTGCGCCAGCTATATTGAAATTCACTCATTCACAGTTAGCTATTTTACAAAGAGATTCGAATTCAAATTGTGCTTTAGTATTTTTTTGCTCAATAGCCTTTTTGTACCAATAAATAGCCTGCTGTTGATCCTGATCTATTCCCTGACCATCACGATACATTTGCGCTAAATTTAATTGCGCCCATTGAGAGCCCGCTTCAGCAGCTTGTTTAAAGCTATTAAATGCTTCAACAAACAAACCATCTTTAAAATAAATAATGCCTTGTTGATTGTTTTTATCGAGCTTTAAGCCTTTATATAGTGGCTTAGGTTTGGGAGGATGCATCACAAACCCACCATAAAGGATGTTGGCATAGGGGCGCAGAACGTCGTAAATAGCTTCGTCGTTGTAAAGGCGTGCTACTTCATCACGAGGGAGGGTGATTGTTTTAGTGGAAAAGTAATTGTCTTGAATTAGCTGGCTAGTACGCATTGCCAAAGTAATACTATTATTACGTTTATAGCTGTAGTTGCTTATCTGAAAGGTAATAAATTGTTCGTCAAAATTTAAAACTTGAGCAATTTTTAAATTGGTTAGGGTCCAGGGCTCGTGTGTAAATTTGTCGGCGTGTACTAAGTAAGTATCATATATTTTAGGCGTATTTAAATAGCCTTCCTTTCGAGTCTCGCTATTAAGGTGCTGTTGATAAAAAAATAAAACAATCCAAAGTAATAAAAATACACCAATAAAGTATTTAGGTAGGCTTAGTTTTTCTATTAACGGTAGTTGCGTTATTTTTACAGGTTCGCTTTTTCCGCATTGATAGCACTCGCGTTTATAGCTTAATTTTAAGGCAAGCATAGGTAAAATACTAAACCGTAAATAGCGGCTTTTATTTACTAAATGGTAGGCGTCGCTTTGACAATGAGGGCAGCGTGTTGTTTGTGCAAAATGTGGAAATGATTCACTCGTGTTGAAAAGTAACATAAAGCACGCTCCTTGTTTAATTACCTAAAGGTAAAACAAGAAGCGTGTTAGTTAAAGCCACAAACTGTAAGTAAGTATGTCAGTTATTACTTATTTTGAGCTTTAGGCTTAATTGTTGTTTTTGCATCAGCAGCCATTAGAGCAAATACAGCGTATGCAGCGGTATTTTGACGCAGCTTAGCAGGTGTTACTTTATCAAGCGTATCGTCAGCTGTATGATGGTAATCAAAGTAATCTGTTCCATCTTGAGCAAGTTCAAAAATAGGTGCTGAGGTTGCTGCTTTAAGTGGAATTAGATCAGGGCCACCATTCGCTTGGTTTTTACCAATATGCTCAATATTTAACGGCGCAAGTTCTTTTGCAATAGCACGCACTACAGGAAGTGACTCTGCGCTTACGTTCGATTCAAAAGCATATACAACATCAGCGCCAAAATCAGACTCAGCTGCTGCAACAATATTGCTTAGCTCGTTTTTATGCTCTGTAAAATAAGCTTTTGCACCCCAAAGACCTAGCTCTTCAGCTGCAAAAAGTACCACACGAATACTTCGCTTAGGACGCTTTACATCGCTAATATGTTTAGCGGCTGCCATTGTTAGTGCAACGCCTGCGCCGTCATCTAGTGCGCCAGTTCCTAAGTCCCAAGAATCTAAATGCCCGCCAATTAATACATATTGCTCAGGGTTTTCGGTACCATTAAATTGGCCAATAACGTTATAACCAGTGCCTTCACCAAGGCTTTCGGTTTGCACATTAATATTTACAGAAACGTCTTTATCTAAAGCAATGAGTCGTGCAATCTGATCGGCATCTGGGTTAGCAATGGTTACATTAGGTATTTTTGTAACACCTTCTTTGTAGTAACTACCGCCAGTGTGTGCAAAACGATGATGACCAGTACTTACCGAGCGCATCATGTAGGCAACAGCCCCTTTTTTAGATGCTTCTATCGCGCCTGTGCCACGTGCTTTTACAGCAGGTCCGTAACCATTCCCGTCTATATCGCGGTTCATGCGGTAATTAATATACGCAATTTTACCTTTTAGGCTGTTCGCCGGTGCGGCTTTTAATTCATCAAGTGTTTCGAATAATACAACCGGCGCTGTAATCCCATCTTTTGGCGTGCTTATACTGTTACCTAATGCAGTTAAATGTAGAGGTTGCTCGCTTGGTGTTAGTATTTTTCCGCTTTCGCTATAACGGCGCCATTCAGGAAAAGTCGCTTCTTCAAGCCATACTTTATCAAAACCAAGCTCATTAAATTTAGCTTTAGCCCATGCCACTGCTTTTTTATCATTTTCAGTACCAGGTAAGCGAGGTCCTACTTCAGTTGTTAATGACTCTAGTAATTTATAGCTTAGATCACTATTTAGTGCAGAGGTGCGCACTTCGTCTACTTGTTGTAATTGCTTTTGGGTAAATTCGGCGTTGTTAGCGTTTGCAGCCATACTACTAGTAAGCAGCAGTGCGGTAATTAATTTTTTCATTTGGGTAAGCCTTTTTAATAATTAACACTATTAAAGCATGTAATAAACGCTATAAAAAATAGATGAGATGAATAGACTTTGTAATAGGTTTAATGCTGTTAGGTATAAACGTTTAGATATAAAAAAGCCCGCGTAAATTTACGCGGGCTATATTTTAAAACTATTATTGTAATCTATTAATCAAAAGCTAAATTGCGCAGCCAAACGAAAATTTGTACCTTCGCCAACAGTTACGTTATTAGTTCCGCCACCACCTAAATAGCTTTTATCAAATAAGTTTTCGATGTTAAGGCGTAAATTAATATCGGTATTACTTAAGTTAAACTTATAAGTGGCGCCTACATCAACACGCGTATAGGCATCTTTAGTAATTGTATTATCGCTATCTGCAAAGCGCTCGCCTTCGTAAAATGCACCAGCATTAAGTGCAATGGCGTCGTTTAATTCATAACGCGTCCAAAGTGATGCCGACCATTTAGGTGCATCGGTAGGGCGTTTGCCTTCCAATACTTCATCGCGTTCAAAATTAGCATCTAGGTACATAGTTGATGCCATTACAAATAAACGGTCAGTAGCAGCGCCTTGAGCGCTTACTTCAACACCTTTATGGCGTTGTTCACCCACTTGGTTTGTTTCACTTGTGAATGAGCCAATAGGCGTCTCAAGCTGTTCGCTAACAAGTGTGCCTTCTTTACTAATATCAAAAATTGCACCTGTAAGCAGTAAACGGTCATCAAATAATTGCCATTTAATACCAATCTCTCTTTGCTCTGAGGTAATGGCATCTAGCTTCATGCCATTATTTACATCGGTTTCATCAACCAGAGTTTCACTACCTTGAGGCTCAAAACCTTCTGAGTAACTAGCATATATAGTTGCCGAAGTATTTGGATGATAAAGCACACCTATCTTTGGTACAAATGACTCGTTATCTGCACCTTCTCGTGTTTGTTTGTCGTAACGGCCACCTAGCGATAATTGCCATTGTGGTGAGAACGAAATTAAGTCCTGAACGTAAATACCGTAATAGTCGTATTCAGTTTCGCATACTGTATCATCTGTTTTATAACTTACAGATGGGCGTGATGGTTCTGCTTGTCCTGCAGAAAAATCAAAGTAGTCAGCAGAAGTACGGCGTTGTCCGTAGTAGTAATCTAGCGAGTTTGCGCCAATTAAAAACTGATGCTGTAAGCTACCTGTTTTAAATTCACCAATAAAATCAATAAATGCAGTTTTAAATTGCCAATCGTCAAAACGGTCGTAAGGACGAGATTCATAGCTGTCACCTTCAGTAAAGCTACTAGGCATGCGAGGTGCTGACTCAAAGCGTTGACGTTCAAACGTTTGTTCGTTATAGCCAAGTTTTACTTGCCAGTTATCGGTTAAAAATACTTCTAGGTCTACACCTAGGTTTTCTACGGTTATGTCGGTAAATGCCCAAGACATATCACGGATTGTTTTATCGCTACCAATTACATTGGCATTATCGTCTATCCATGCGCCAGTATCTAAACCTGCTTCGTCATCTGTGCGGTCGTAATGCACACGTACTAATGCGTTATCGCTAATATCGTAATCTACAACTAATGCACCTAAAAAGCGGTCACGCTCACGGTTTTCACCGTTTTGGTACTCACGCCAGTAGTCAACGTCTTGCTTTACTAAAATCCCGCGAGCACGTAAATCTTCCGATTCAGTCAAGGCACCTGCAGCGTCAACCATAAAGCGCGTTGAGCCATGCTGATCTACATCGGCACTGGCATTAAATAGTGTTTGTGCTGTAGGCTTTTTAGTTACCATGTTAACCAAACCACCCGGGCCTGACTGACCATATAAAATACTTGATGGGCCTTTAATTACTTCAACTTGCTGCAAAATTTCGATTGGTTGCTGATAGTGCGACCAATGCTGATGACCGTCGCGTAAATAACCTGTCGATGAGCTCAGCTCAAAGCCACGTAAGTTAAATACTTCACGATTTCGTTGTTGTGAGCCTGCAGTTAAGCTTGCGTCATTTGTGAGTACTTCGCCAAGTGTAGTGGCAAGCTGTTCGCTAATAATAGTGTCGGTTATTACAGTGACAGATTGTGCAGTTTCAAGTAATGAAGCTGATGTTCTCATTGCGCCATTAGCGTTATCTACTTTGTAATCGTTAAAGTAGCTACCCTTTACTTCTATGCGTTCAAGGTCGGTAGTGTTTGCATATGTGCTTGTTGTAATGCTTGCTAATAGTGCTATGTAAATAGAATTCAGTTTCATTAATTGCTTCCAGCGCAGGTATGTAAAAAACAATCGCGATCTTAATGCAAACTACTATCATTTTCAACATCTTTCATTAACATGTTTTATAATGTGTTTGTTAATGGTTGCCAATTACGAATTCTGCTATTATAAGCTGCATATTAGTGGGGCTTTCTCCCATGTTATTTTATTGCTATGGAACTTACTGTGACTTCAACTGCTTTTTCATCTTTGGCTTTACCGGCTGGACTCGTTGATAACTTATCAACACTTGGCTATGCCCACATGACACCTGTACAAGCGCAAAGTTTGCCGCCTGTACTTGCTGGTAAAGACATCATTGCTCAGGCAAAAACCGGTTCAGGTAAAACTGCTGCGTTTAGCTTGGGTGTGTTAGCTAAATTAAACGTAAAACGCTTTCGTATTCAATCTTTAGTCTTGTGCCCGACTCGTGAACTTGCCGAGCAGGTTGCAGTTGAAATGCGTAAATTAGCGCGCGGCATTCATAACATTAAAATATTGACGTTATGTGGTGGTGTTTCAATTGGCCCGCAAATAGGTTCACTTGAACATGGTGCGCATATTATTGTTGGCACGCCAGGGCGTGTTGATGACCATATTCGTAAAGGTACTTTACGTTTAGATGATGTGGAAACATTGGTGCTTGATGAAGCCGATCAAATGCTTGATATGGGTTTTCAAGACACACTTGATGCAATTATTGAGCGTATTCCACAAAATCGTCAAACATTGTTATTTAGTGCTACATTCCCAAGAGCCATTGAAGCAATTGCTAAGCGTGTACTTAAAAACCCAGAAATGGTTAAAGTAGAAGAAGAGCAAGCCAAAAGCACAATTAAGCAGTACTTCTACAAAATGGATAACAATAAGCAGCGCTATCCAACGCTTAAGTTATTACTTCTTAAATTTACACCACAAAGCTGTGTTGTATTTTGTAATACCAAAGTAGAAACTCAACAAGTGTGTGATGATTTAGCTGACGAAGGCTTCAGCGCTGTTGCATTGCACGGTGATTTAGAGCAACGCGATCGTGAACGTACGCTAATTCACTTTTCAAATAAAAGTGCTTCAATACTTGTTGCAACCGATGTTGCTGCACGAGGTTTAGATATTGATGACATGGATATGGTTATTAACTACCATTTAGCACATGACACGCAAACACATGTTCACCGTGTTGGCCGAACTGGGCGTGCTGGTAAAAAGGGCATTGCTTGTTCTATTTATGGTGAAGCTGAAGCGTTTAAAATTGCACAAATTGGCGATCATTACGAGCGTGATATTACTCCAGAGCAAATGCCGCCGTTTAATTTATTAGATAAACCGCCGTACCGACCTGAAATGGTTACTTTGATGATTGATTCAGGTAAAAAGCAAAAAGTACGTGCAGGCGATATTCTTGGTGCTCTAACAGGTAAGGATGGGGTTGCAGGTCGTCAAGTAGGTAAAATTAACGTACTTGATAACGTAGCATTTGTTGCTGTTGAACGTAACTCATCAAAACCAGCACTTCGCAAACTAACCGAAGGCAACATTAAAGGGCGTAAAATACGCGCTCGTCGCCTTACTCGTTAATTTAAACCGCTAAATTAACAAATTAGCGAGCAGCTACCTTTAGCTGCTCGTATTGTAATTTTATTTTTTTAAACTTAACTTCACAACCATTTGGTTTATCTGGGTGCATCTGTAATGCAAGTTGTCTCCAGCGCTTTTGAACGTTTTTAAGAGTGAAATTTTCGGGTAATTTCCACTCTAAAGCCAACGCTTTAAATTCATTGTCATTTAATACTTGTTGTGGTGATGTCGTTTTAAACTGACGCCAAAAACTATTCAAAAGCTCATCAATTTTCTCTTCATCGGTATCGTAATTACGCCAATCTAAATAATAATCTCGCAAATTTTCGTTCGTTGTTACTAAACTATTATCTTCTTTTTCTAAAAGCTCGATATGCAGAGTTGAAATGAGTAAACTTTGAGGGCGTAATTGTGCCTGCAGTTGGTACAATGCATTCATAATTAAAAAGTTACGTTTCAATAAATCACGTTCAGGGCTTTTATCGAGTGTTGTTATTGCGCTGCGGTTTGTCAGTTCTGCTGCTAAAGTATGAACTTGCCAAACCTGCCTTGTTAATATCAGCTCAAAAATCTCATCAATCAGTGGGTTAAGCATTGTTTAGGCCCTAGTAGTTAGTGTATCTTCAATAAAGATTACACTGATATAAGTAACGGTTTGAAGGATTAAAATTATGCTGGGCAAGTTTAAATGCCTCTTATTTACTATATGCTGTGTACTAATAGCTCCTAGCTTTGCCAAAAATAGTGATTCGTTATTTGAGCAATTCAAAAACGAAGTGCAGTGGGAGCCTAAATTACAATTAGCAAATACGTTACTTGCTAATAAAAACGTTTCTAAAAAAGAGCGTGTCGCTGTTTATTCGGCATTAGGTAATAGTGCGTTATCGGCTGATAATTTTAAAGAATCTTTACACTATTTTAAATTATTAGAAAAAAACACTTCAGATACTTTCTTTCCTGACGAGCACTTTCGTGCAATAAAAATGCAAGGTGTAGCACTTTTTTATCAAGGCTTATTTCAAAAGGCCATAAGTGAATATACCCGCACCCTAGTATTAGCTGAAAAAAATGAACAACTACTTGAACAAGCAAATTTACTAAATAATATTGGTTTGGCTTATTTTAATATGAATAAGCTAGGCGATACCCTAGAGTTTTACTTAAAGGCAAAAGCTATTTACGAAGCGCACGGTAGTGAGCAAGATCAAACCGACATATTACTTAATATAGCAGGCGTTTATATACGCTTATCACGCTACGATAGTGCGTTTAGTCTTTATCAAGATGTACTTAAAGTTTATCAGCGGTTAGATGATAAAAGCGGTATTGCGCAGGTATACAACAATATGGGTGTTGCTCATATGGAGAGTAATCAATTTGATTTAGCACTACATTATTATCAGCTAGCGCTGCGTTATTATATTTCAGCCAATGATTACAATAAGTTATCTACGCAATATACCAACTTGGCAAATACTAATTTAGTGTTAAAAAAAGTAGATGAAGCGTACGAGCAAGCTAAATTAGGTGAGTACTATGCGCTTAAAATAGGTAACCATAATTTAGAGCTTAATGCGCTACATGCGCTTGGTAAAATTCAGTTTGTTAAAGGCAACTTAGAAGAGGCAAAAATAAGTTTAGATAGAGCTATTTCACTTGCCCACGAATATGGCAGTGAGCGAATAATTAGGGAGGGTTTAGGGACTAAAGCACTACTTGAAGCCAGTAAAGGCGATTATTCAAGCGCAATGGCCTTGCAACAAGAATATATTAGTGAGCTACGAAAACTCAGAAGTACAGCAATTATAAATGCACTAGCGGTACTTCAGCATCAATTTAAAGCAACACAATTAAACCAAGAAATAGAAAAACTTAAACAAGATCGACGTGTGCAAGAGCTAAAAATGTCGCAGCGTTCTCAGCTTACTTTATTCTCTTTTTTACTATTACTTTTGGTTGTTGTAACTGGTATTGCGCTTTACCGCCGTGGCGCAGAAAAACGCGCTAAGCAGCAGTTAACAGAGCAAGTTACGCAGCGCACTGCCGAGTTACAGGCAATAGCACAGGAGCTAAGAGAAGCTAACGATGTTAAAAGCCAGTTTTTGGCCAATATTAGCCACGAAATCCGCACTCCACTAACGGCTATTTTAGGGCAAACAGATGCTTTAATTAATGAATTATATGAGCCTGAGTCACTTAAAGATGAATTAAGAGTAATTCAGCGTCACAGTGACCATTTAAAAAGCTTAATAAATGATGTACTCGATTTAAGTAAAATTGAAGCCAATAGATTAGAGTTAAATATTTCGTGCTTTGATATTGTAGAGCTTGTAAATGACGTACATGCAATGTTTATCACTCAAGCAAAAGCAAAAAATTTACGCCTCATTTTAGACAATCAAGTGGGTAATGAGTTTTACACTAAGCTGGATTTAATACGCGTAAAACAGATTCTTATAAATTTATGTGCTAATGCTATTAAGTTTACTCACGCTGGCCAAATCATTATTGCTTTAAATAAGAGTGAACAAGGGCTAGTGATTATTGTAAAAGATACCGGTATTGGTATGAGCTCTAAACAGTTAAAGCTTATTTTTGAATGCTTTAGCCAAGCTGATAACAGTATTAGCCGTCGCTTTGGGGGGACAGGGTTAGGACTTAGCTTATCGCAACAATTAGCCGCGATGATGGGCGGTTATATCAGTGTACAAAGCGAATACAAAAAGGGCAGTCAGTTTTCGTTCTTTTTACCGTGCGCAGAAGTAAATAAATCGCAAAGCCTGATTGAAACTCAAAGTGCTCCTAAGGTAAATAAGCAATTGGCAGGGCGTGTTGTACTTGCAGAAGATCATCCTGACAATCGAAGGTTAATAAGCCGCTATTTACGTTCAATGGGGCTCGAGGTTATTGCCGTTGAAAACGGTGAGCAAGCGGTAGAGCAGTGCTTAAAAGAGTATCCTGATTTAGTGCTACTCGATATTCAAATGCCTGTGATGGACGGGCGTTCTGCTTTTCAGCTATTAAAACAGTGTGGTTTTGAGCGGCCTATTTTTGCTTTAACTGCAAATGCTATGAGTCATGAAGTGGATGGCTATTTAGAGTTAGGGTTCAGTGGTTACTTAGGTAAACCGATAGATAAAGAGTCATTTTATAAAGCGCTTTCTAATCACCTACATAGTGCAGAAGATCAGCCAATTGCACAGCAAAATGAAGTTGATATGAGCGATCTTGTCATTAGTTTTAAGCAAAGCTTTGCTTTGGAGAGTGAAACGATTACACAGCATTTTATAAGTGAAGATTTAGCTGCGCTACAAAAAGATAGCCATCGTATTTTAGGCGCGGCGCAAATGTTTGGTTTAGATGAAATAGCGCAATCAGCTCAAAGTTTAGATAGAGCACTTTTACGCAGGACTCCAAAAAGTAGTGCGAATGACTTTAAAGCACTCGTTGATACGCTGCAGAGTGTACTTAAAAAGTATAACGAAAGTTAAACAATGTTTAATCCAGACACAAAAAAAGCGCCTTAGGCGCTTTTTTTATTCAGCTAAAACGCTTTTATTGGCGTCTCATCGAATCAAAAAATTCATCATTGGTTTTGCTCATCGATAGTTTATCGATTAAGAATTCCATTGCATCAATTTCTGACATGTCATGAACAATTTTACGTAAAATCCAAAGCTTTTGAAGCTCATCTGGTTTTGTTAGTAATTCTTCACGACGAGTGCCTGAACGATTAAAGTCGATAGCAGGGAATACACGTCTTTCCGCAATTTTACGGTTAAGGTGAAGTTCCATGTTACCAGTACCTTTAAACTCTTCGTAGATAACTTCATCCATTTTAGAGCCAGTGTCGATAAGCGCTGTAGCTATAATTGTTAAGCTACCACCTTCCTCAACATTACGTGCAGCACCAAAAAAGCGCTTAGGTTTGTGTAATGCGTTAGCGTCAACACCACCAGTAAGTACTTTACCTGATGAAGGAATAACGGTGTTATAAGCACGTGCTAAACGAGTGATTGAATCCAGTAAGATAACAACATCTTTTTTATGCTCAACTAAACGTTTTGCTTTTTCGATAACCATTTCGGCAACTTGTACGTGACGAGAAGCTGGCTCATCGAACGTTGATGCAATAACTTCGCCTTTAACGAGGCGTTGCATTTCTGTTACTTCTTCCGGACGTTCATCAATAAGTAAAACCATTAATGTTACATCAGGATGATTATGCGTAATTGATTGTGCAATGTTTTGAAGTAGCATTGTTTTACCCGCTTTTGGCGGAGCTACCAACAAGCCACGTTGGCCGCGGCCAATAGGAGATGCTAAATCAAGTACACGGGCTGTAATATCTTCTTTACTGCCGTTACCACGTTCCATGCGAAAACGTTCGTTTGCATGTAGTGGAGTAAGGTTTTCAAAAAGAATTTTAGTTCGAGAGTTTTCAGGTTTATCAAAGTTAACTTCATTTACTTTAAGTAAAGCAAAGTAACGTTCACCGTCTTTAGGTGGACGAATAAGACCTGAAATTGAATCGCCAGTACGCATGCTGAAACGGCGAATTTGGCTAGGTGAAACATAAATGTCATCTGGCCCAGCTAAGTAAGAGGCTTCTGATGATCTTAAGAAGCCGAAACCATCTTGTAAAATCTCTAATACACCGCCGCCGAAGATATTCTCTCCGCCTTTGGCATGGGATTTAAGAATGGCAAAAATGATATCTTGCTTTCTTAAGCGGGCTACGTTTTCGAGCCCCATGGACTCAGCTAAGTCTACAAGCTCTTTAATCGACTTGTCTTTTAATTCGCGTAAATGCATATTGGTGGGTTCTTTATTACAGTTGTCATACTCAAAATCGCTTTGATCGTTGAGTGAGGTTTGTTGAATATAACTAAGGATTAGTTGGCTTTATAAACTAGCAGTTCACTGGCAAAGCGTCCAGTCTTTATACAAAATAAATTTAAAAAAGGGCAAAAAAGCCCTTTTTATTGTTCTAGCTTACCGTTAGATGTTGTTTTCTAAAAACTCGATAAGTTGAGTTTTTGAAAGAGCACCTACTTTCGTTGCAGCTACTTGGCCATCTTTAAAAAGAAGTAAAGTAGGGATACCACGAATACCAAACTTTGGCGGTGTTCCAGCATTTTGGTCAATATTTAATTTAGCAACAGTCACACGGCTGTCGTATTCATCAGCAACTTCGTGAAGAATAGGGGCGATCATTTTACAAGGTCCACACCATTCAGCCCAGAAATCTACTAGTACTGGTTTGTCTGATTGTAATACGTCAGCTTCAAAGCTATCGTCAGTAATTTGGATTATTTTCTCGCTCATTGCGCTCTCCGATTTAGTTAGGCGAAATATTTAGTGCGTATTTAAACACTCTTGTTTCTTATTGCAAGTTTAAACGTTATGCTTAAACGCTATGACTAAGACACATTTAACCGATAAAAAGTTTTCAGACTTTGCTATCGCACCGGAAGTGGTTGCCGGTTTAACCGAGAATGGGTTTGAATATTGCACACCTATTCAAGCAAAATGCCTACCTTTTATTTGTGATGGACGCGATATCGCGGGCCAAGCTCAAACGGGTACAGGCAAAACGTTGGCGTTTTTAACTGCCACGTGCCATCGGTTATTACAATCTAGCAAAGCACCTAGTAAACATCCAAGAGCCCTGATCATGGCCCCTACTCGGGAGCTTGCGATTCAGATACACAAAGATGCTAAAATTTTAGCGCCGCACTGTAATCTTAACTTAGGTTTAGTATATGGTGGCGAAGATTACGAAAAACAACGTGCACAACTAGAAAAAGGCGTTGATATTTTAATTGGTACTACAGGTCGCCTAATTGATCTGTATAAGCAAGGCTGTTACACCCTTAATGAAATTGAGGTAGTCGTGCTGGACGAAGCCGATCGTATGTTCGATTTAGGTTTTATCAAAGATATTCGCTATATGTTCGATCGCATGCCAGATACATCAAAGCGTTTAAACTTATTATTTTCTGCCACATTATCGTACCGCGTACAAGAATTAGCTTTTGAGCACATGACAAACCCAGAGCATGTTCAAATTGAACCTGACGTTAAAACGGGTAAACGTATTCAAGAAGAGCTATTTCATCCTTCGCAAGAAGATAAAATTAAGCTGTTGTTAACCTTAATTGAAGAAGAATGGCCAGAGAAAGCAATCGTGTTTGCAAATACCAAGCATAGTTGTGAAACAGTATATGCTTGGCTTAAATCAGACGGTCATCGTGTAGGTATGCTTACTGGTGATGTTAACCAGAAAAAACGCCAAACTATATTAGCGCAATTCAGCAAAGGCGAATTAGACTTTTTAGTTGCAACCGATGTTGCTGCGCGTGGTCTTCATATCCCAGAAGTAAGTCATGTATTTAACTTTGATTTACCTGATGATTGTGAAGATTATGTACACCGTATTGGTCGTACTGGTCGTGCTGGAGCATCAGGTCATGCAATTAGTTTTGCGTGTGAGCAATATGCATACAACCTGCATGAAATTGAAGAGTATATAGAGCACAGCATTCCTTTATCGCATTATGATAAAACAGCATTGCTAGATGATTTAACTCAGCCTATTATTCAAAGAAAGCGCAACTATTCAAATGGTCCACGTAATCGCAGTAATAACAGCGGACGTCGTCCAAATAATAGTTACCAAAAAGGACGGTCGTAAGCGACCGTTTGTATAAGCAGTAGTAACTAGAGGTTTTTGAACGGTGGGGCAACTTAAACCGCAAAAAAATGTATACGCAGTTATTGATTTGGGCTCAAATAGCTTTCATATGCTTATAGCCAAATCAATTGCTGGCGGTCTACAAACAATTGGACGTGTTAAACGCAAAGTCCGATTAGCCGCAGGGCTTGATAAAGATAACGTATTGAGCACTGAAGCAATGCAGCGAGGCTGGGAATGCCTTGCCCTTTTTGCTGAGCGTCTACAAGATATCCCAGATAAAAACATCACCATAGTAGCCACTGCTACCTTGCGCTTAGCGACTAACGCCGAAGTATTTAAAAATCATGCCGAGAAGATTCTTGGTCATAACATCAATGTTATTAGCGGAGAATTAGAAGCGCGCACAATTTATAAAGGTGTTGCCCATACTTCTTCTTGTACTGGTAAACAGCTGGTTATTGATATTGGTGGTGCAAGTACCGAAGTTGTAATTGGTAAGGCATTTGATGCCCTACATTACAAAAGCCTCAACATGGGGTGTGTTACTTATCTTGAACGCTACTTTAAAGATTGCCAACTAAGTAAGAGTAACTTTAACGCAGCAATAAAAGCAGCTCGTACAGTCATTGATGAAATTTCTCCAGAGTATAAAGCTGCTGGGTGGCAAATTGCATCTGGAGCTTCTGGTACAGTACAAGCAATTCAAGAAATTATGGTCGCGCAAAATCTTGACGACTTACTTACACTTGAAAAGCTCAACACTATAAAAGATCAAGCAATTGCATTTAGCACTATTGCAGCGCTAGACCTTCCTGGATTAAGTGAAGACCGTCGACTGGTATTTGTATCAGGACTCGCAATCTTAATCGCACTATTTGAATCTCTTGAAATAGAAAAAATGGGATTGGCGGGCGGGGCACTGCGTGAAGGTGTTTTATATAGCATGGTTCCGGAGTTTCATAATAACGATATTCGCAAACGCACAGTTGATGGGTTTATGAGTCGTTATCACGTTGATC
Source organism: Pseudoalteromonas sp. TAE79 (assembly GCF_000498015.1). Taxonomy (NCBI): domain Bacteria; kingdom Pseudomonadati; phylum Pseudomonadota; class Gammaproteobacteria; order Alteromonadales; family Pseudoalteromonadaceae; genus Pseudoalteromonas; species Pseudoalteromonas sp. TAE79. The sequence continues at coordinate 882 of NZ_AUTL01000240.1, read as the reverse complement.
AAAAACAAGCGTGTCGAGTTTCAAGCTTAGCTATGCAGTTAGCGGTAAATATTGATAAAGATTGGCCAATTGAAAGTTTAAATGGGTTACCACTATTAAAAGCGGTAGCGCAGCTTCATGAGATTGGATTACTAATAGAGTATAAGCAGTACCATAAACATACCGCTTATATTTTGGAAAATACCGATATGCCTGGTTTTTCACAGTCAGAGCATAAATTAATAGTAGCGGTAGCAGATGCACATCGATCTGATTTTCCAAAAGGCTGTTTTAATTCACTCGGGGTAAATAGTCTATTAGCGCAATATATAGTGAGATTACTACGAATATCAGTCATCTTATCAATGCGAAGACAAGATGATGTACTGCCTAAGTTTGAGTTAACTGCTAAAAATGAAGTGTTAGACCTTAAGTTTGAAAGTAACTGGTTAAAAGATCATCCATTAATGGCCAGCGAGCTACAACAAGAGTCTAAACAGCAAGGTAAACTTGGCTGGAAGCTCATAGTAAACTAACCAAAAAGGCCCATCAGGGCCTTTTTAGTGTTTAAAGTAACCATTTCGATGTAAATATGTGCGAACAGCACATTATTTCAAGTTTTCTTCAAAAAAGGGTTGATCTGTTTTCGGATCTCCCTATAATGCGACCCCACTGAGACGGGAAACGCCAACGCATAGCGAGGCATGAACAACTCAGGGTGTTAAGTAAAACTTAGGTTGAATCTTTTTAGAAAGTTTAAATTTAAGTGTTGACAAAAAAATAGGAAAGCGTATTATTCGCATCCCTTGAGGCGCTAAAGCGACTCAAAACGTTCTTTAACAATATAAAGCAATCATCTGTGTGGGCACTCGTACAGATTGAGTTCTAACAGCCAACCTACTT
>NZ_AUTL01000239.1:0-1357 GCF_000498015.1 Pseudoalteromonas sp. TAE79 | reverse complement strand
CTGCCGCTAAAAGAATTGCGATTGTTAATGTAGAAGTTTTCATTATTATTTCCTGTAAGTGATGATTCGAGTTAAGTATTGAATAATCGTCTCCAGAAACTCTCACAAACTTATCACTTTTTTATCACAAGATTTTACGCTGTGATTTTTAAATACAAATACGTTGGTTGATTTGTAGACATTTGTTTAGTTAAGAGGCAACATACATAAAACAAAAAGGAGAGTGTTATGGAAGAAAATCAACAGGTTGAACCAGTTAATAAAGATGACCGTATGTGGGCTATGTTATGCCATTTGAGTGCGCTTGCCGGATTTATTGTGCCGTTTGGCTCAATAATTGGGCCATTAATTGTGTGGTTAATTAAAAGAGATGAAATGCCAGTTGTTGACGTGCACGGTAAAAAGGCGCTTAACTTTCAAATAACGATGGCAATTGCATATGTAGTTTGTTTTTTACTGATGTTTGTAGCAGTAGGCTTAATATTACTACCTATAGTGGCAATTTTTGGGTTTGTAATGGCGAGTATTAAAGCTAACGAAGGTAAAGAGTTTAATTACCCGTTTAGTTTAAATTTGATAAAATAAAACCTCAGTTATTTTTATACCAATTGCATTAAATTAGTGATCTATTATAGCGATAAGAAAATAGCTCAATAACAAGGCTAAAATTATGATACATAGTTGTTCTATATAAATAATTTTTAACGTCGTTAGTGAGTTATTTAATACGCTAGAATGATCATGTTTTTAATAAAATTGGTATTATAAACCCAGCTATAGGCTTAACACCATTCAGTTAAGCATGCTTTGACTTAATGGTGTACCGAGTTTTTGAAATTCGAACGGTCCTACTTTTGGGCCGTTTTCTTTTTTCTGGAAGAATATAACGTTTCACTCGTTCTCGCATTGCCCTTAATTTCTTTGGAATTGAACCTGGCGAAGCGATGGCACACCAGAGTATTTCATCCTGTATATCCCGCAAAGCCATGACAAAACTAATTCTCAGCGGGGAGACTTTAGCCTCTTTGGCTATTCGACTTATCTCTACTCGAATTAAATTGTAGGCTAGCAATATACCCCATAGCTCTTGATTGACTCCATCCACAGTCTGACTACGCAAAAGAATACTATCCTCAAGCATCTGGTGTTTTATTTCTCCATAGCTATTTTCAATTTCCCAGCGCTCGAAATAGACATCAAGAATGGCCTGTGCACCAAAGGCCTGTTTATCATCCAAAGAGCACAGCAGACCTTTTATTTTTCCAGGCCCCATTGGCTCAGGATAAAGAACCAGTCTGGCCTGCCAGCACTCAGGAAGCGAAGGGTCTTGTTTTCTGGCATGCGCAGATACACTCAT
>NZ_AUTL01000238.1:0-1299 GCF_000498015.1 Pseudoalteromonas sp. TAE79 | reverse complement strand
GGTATAGCTAGCTTCTTACTAGAATCAGCTGCATTTGGTCCATTTATCCAAGGTTCAGTACTTTCACAAGCAGGTACAACAGAAGCTGATGAGTTTAACGCGTATTTACAAGTTGATGCAGTGTCTAACTGTGGTGCAGTATTACCAGATATGGAAGCATATTTAACTTGTGGTTATAACGAGTATGTAGCTTCGTTAACTACAGCTGGTGAAACAAGTAAGCTTACTAATATTCAAGGAGTGTTTACTCAATTTGCATTTGCGGCGCAAACAGCGCTAGATAGCGGCGATCCAACTAATTACGCAGCCACTGTAAAAGCATTAGGTACTCCTGTTTATACTAATGTTGTTGTGGGCGATGGTGTTGATAACAAGCCTGACCAAGTGATACCACCAATGGCAGCAAATAATCCTATTTCAGGCACAATTCCATTAGCTAACTTGATGGGTCTTGAAACAGTAAGTACTTCGCAAGCATTGAGTGAAACACCAACAAGCTACTTAGTTAAATTTACTAAAGGGCATCATGGTTCTATATTAACGCCAGCTCAAGATGATGCACAAGCTGCAACTGTTGAAGGCAGTGCTGCCGCTAATACAGAAATGCAGTTGCAAGTAGCTACTTACTTAGCTGCTCGCGGTCGAATGTTATTAGTTTCCAACCCTGAGGTTGTGACTGATTAATAGCCAATAAAATAATTAACCTTTAAAAGCCACTGAAAAGTTAACACCATTCAGTTAAGCATGCTTTGACTTAATGGTGTACCGAGTTTTTGAAATTCGAACGGTCCTACTTTTGGGCCGTTTTCTTTTTTCTGGAAGAATATAACGTTTCACTCGTTCTCGCATTGCCCTTAATTTCTTTGGAATTGAACCTGGCGAAGCGATGGCACACCAGAGTATTTCATCCTGTATATCCCGCAAAGCCATGACAAAACTAATTCTCAGCGGGGAGACTTTAGCCTCTTTGGCTATTCGACTTATCTCTACTCGAATTAAATTGTAGGCTAGCAATATACCCCATAGCTCTTGATTGACTCCATCCACAGTCTGACTACGCAAAAGAATACTATCCTCAAGCATCTGGTGTTTTATTTCTCCATAGCTATTTTCAATTTCCCAGCGCTCGAAATAGACATCAAGAATGGCCTGTGCACCAAAGGCCTGTTTATCATCCAAAGAGCACAGCAGACCTTTTATTTTTCCAGGCCCCATTGGCTCAGGATAAAGAACCAGTCTGGCCTGCCAGCACTCAGGAAGCGAAGGGTCTTGTTTTCTGGCATGCGCAGATACACTCAT
>NZ_AUTL01000237.1:0-11727 GCF_000498015.1 Pseudoalteromonas sp. TAE79 | reverse complement strand
TTTTTTCACGATACATTGTAGGTTGGCGTGTATCAACGACAATGCACACAGAGCTTATTCTTGATGCGTTAGAGCAAGCTATTTGGCATCGTGGCAACCCCGAAGGGTTAATTCACCACAGCGACAGAGGCAGCCAATATTTGTCTATACGATACACTGAGCGACTTGCTGAAGCTGGAATTCAAGCGTCTGTAGGCAGTGTGGGTGACTCTTATGACAATGCATTGGCTGAAACAATAAATGGATTATTTAAAACAGAGATTATTCGCAGAAATGGCCCGTGGAAGAATGTTGATGCTGTTGAATACGCAACGTTAGAGTGGGTCAATTGGTTTAATAATCAACGCTTATTATCTTCAATTGGGTATATTTCACCAGCTCAATATGAAACAGACTACTATGATAATTTAAACGAGTCAGGTAAAGTGGCCTGACTTAAACAAACTGGTCTCCGATGAACTCGGGGCGATTCACAAACTGACTAAAACCTATTGTTGAGAACAGATATGGATAGTCAGTTACCAAAATCTTTTATAATTATACTTGCCGTATTACAGGCTATTGCTCTTACCCTTTTGTATAGCAGTATAGAAAATAATGTGTGGCCAGCAACAAGCCCTACATGGTTAGTCTCACTTATTACATTTTCTATGAGCTTTCCTTTATTAATGCTAATGACCGTTAATAAAAATAATATAAAAACGTCGTTGCTTTTAATCCTTCCTTTTTCCTTGTTGTTATCTTTATTGGGGGCGTATGTTGGCTTTCAGCAAGAGCCTCAAGAGTACGTAAGTAATAACACTTTAATGTCAGTTTTTATTTTTACTAGTTTAATAGCTGGCTTTAAAGGCCTTATGTACATACAACAATTTGGTAGCTCAGAAAATGTTAGTTACAGTCGTTTATTTAAGCTCTCTTGGCGTAATTTTATAATATTTGGAGAATGCTGGCTGTTTGTACTTATTTTTTGGGGAATTCTAAATTTAGGTGCGGCTTTATTTGATATTTTAGATATAGAATTTTTCTCTGAGCTACTAAGAAATGAATGGTTTTGGATCCCAACCTTAACGCTCGCATTTGCCTTTGCGAGTGTCATATTTAGAAAGCTTTTGAACATTGAAGATAATATCGCTTTTTTACTACAAACTTTAATTAAGTTTTTATTGCCTGTTTTATCAGTTATTTCTCTCGGTTTTTTAGCAACACTTCCTTTTACCGGACTCAATAAATTATGGGAGACCGGAAGCGGCAGTTTATTAGTAATGTGGCTGCAGGTGCTCACGTTGTTTTTTGTTAACACTGTTTATAAAGATGACTCATCAGTTCGCCCTTATCACATGCTCTTGCACCGACTCGTTTTTATAAGCGTTGCGTTACTTCCAGTTTATAGTGTTATTTCTGCCTATGGAATTTACTTACGGGTAGAGCAGCATGGGCTAACAGTAGATCGTTGTTGGGGCATTTTTATTTGGTTTTTATTGGCGTGTTTTTCGTTTAGTTATCTTGTTGGAATTATAACAAAGCGAGACAATTGGCTAGAGCCGCTTAGCAAAATAAATATTGTGATGGGGTGGGTGGTGCTCGTTAGTATGCTTGCTGTTAACTCCCCTTTATTAAATTTTCAAAGCTTATCTACAAACAGCCAAATAGCGCGTTTAGATGCAGATAAAGTAACAATAGAAAAGTTTGACTATTACTATTTTGAGCACAGCTTAGGTCGCCAAGGTTATTTAGCTATGCAGTTATTAAAACAGAAAATTGAAACGAGTCACCCAGAGCAATACGCTATCATCGATAGGATGTATGTAAATAATGAGTTTGCTTTAACGCTTGAACACACAGTCGATGATTTTATTGAGCGCAGTGTATTTTGGCCATCACAAGTGCTAATACCTCAAGGTTTAATAGAGGCCGTATTTTCTGAACAACATTTTTACGATCGTAACTATTTAAAAGAACATACTTACTATTTCATTGGCATGGATTTAAACAAAGATGATGAACTCGATTTTATAGTGATTGACGAAAGTAATGAAAATATATCCGCATATTTCTGGTTATTCGACATGGGTAAGTGGCGCTCAAAGTATATGAATGTCGAAAATCCTGAAGAGATTAGATACCTTAAAAGCATGATTGATAATAACGAATTATCTTTAGTTGAGCCTGAATATTCAAATCTAAAAATAGGGGATGTTGTTTTTAAAGTAAGGTAATACGCTGCTTTGTTTTTTATGCTACAGATCCTTAAACCTAAACTAATGATTATTAGTTTAGGTTTGTTGTTATTTTAGGTGGGGCGCTTTGGTAGTGTGTTTATAAATCACCTGTTATGATTAAGTCATTAGTCACTTGATTTAAAGACAACACAATGAAAAAGTTAAATAAAATAGCATTACTTAGCACGTTAGCAGCCACCATTTTTGCAAGCCAAAGTGTGCTTGCTGCTATTACGCCAGTAGGGCTTTGGAAAACGATTGATGAGGATACAAACCAAGCTAAGTCGTATGTACGTATTACCCAAACCAACGGTGTATTAAGCGGCAAAGTTGAAACAATTCTTAACCCTGCAAAACAAAATGATATATGCAGTAAGTGTGATGATGAGCTAAAAAATCAGCCTATTTTAGGAATGACTATAATCACTGATGTAAAAGCACAAGATGATGGCACCTGGGGAGACGGAGAAATACTCGACCCAACAAATGGTAAAACCTACACCTTACAATTAACCCCGCAGGATGAAGGTAAAAAGCTCGAAGTACGCGGCTACATTGGCTTTTTTTACCGAAACCAATATTGGCTAAGAGTAGAGTAAGTTTTACTACTTACTTAATTACTAAACGTTAAATAATTAAGCATTAACTGAAATCATTTTTGCGCTTTGCCTTTCTTACTCACTAAGCCTGCCATATTTAATTGGCATAAAATTTTGAGTAAATAAAAGGGTAAAATATGATTAAGTACATAGTTGCTTTAATAATACTTAGCACACTGTTAATAAGCGGTGCGGCAAACGCAAAGGATGATGCTGTAAACACGGGTTGGTTTAATAACACGGCTATTAAAGGGTACGACAGTGTTGCTTATTTTACCCAAAATAAAGCCATTAAAGGCAATGACAAATATACGTTTAGTTATTTAGGTGCCGACTGGCATTTTTCGAGTGAAGAAAACAAAACGGCATTTGCAGAAAACCCAAAGCGTTATGCACCGCAATACGGTGGTTGGTGTGCTTATGCAATGGCTGATGAGGGGAATGCCGTAGGGATAGACCCAGAAGCATTTTATATTCACGAAGGTAAGCTTTACTTAAATTACAGCCAAAGCGTACAACAAAAATGGTTAAGTAATTTATTGCCGTACATTGTAATGGCAGATGGGTACTACCCACAAACAACCAATGTGATGACGTTTCAATAAATTACTCATATTGCTAATCAAAAGCCCGCAACTAAACTAGTTGCGGGCTTTTACTTATTAGCTAATTAATTAAAGCGTTTCGCTATATTCAGTCATTACTTGTTCAACCCATGTTGCAATACGCTCATCGCTTAGCTCGTATTGACTGTCTTCGTCGAGCGCGAGTCCTACAAACTGTTTACCATCAGGCGTTAATGCTTTTGAAGCTTCAAACTCATAACTACTGTCGTTTGGCCAAAAACCAAGTTGAGTAAATGTTTGCGTATTTATTTCGTCGTGTAGCATGCCTAGCGCATCTTGAAACCACTGCCCGTAACCTTGTTGATCGCCCATGCCAAATAAAGCAATGGTTTTACCGTTTAGGTTTACGTCGGCTATGTCGTCCCACTTTGACTCCCAGTCTTCTTGTATTTCACCAAAATCCCATGTTGAAATACCAAAGATGATAAAGTCGTACTGCTCTGCATTTTTTAGTGGCTCGTCTTTAATATTGTGCAGGGTAACTATATCGGCACCAATAATGTCGCGAATCTTTTCTGCTGCCATTTCGGTGTAGCACGTAGTAGAACCAAAAAATAAACCAATTTGCATCGTATTTATCACTGTGTAATTGCCTGATATGATAGGCTCAAGTTTACCGTAAGGTATTTTTAATTGATACCTTAGCAAAGCATGAGAGCATAATGTGACAACGCTATCTGACGATTCTTTTGAAAATAACAGCAGTATGAGCAGTAATAGCGACTACCTAGAAACCTTTTTAGATAGCCTGTACTTAGAACAAGGCGTAAGCGAAAATACATTAAGCGCTTATCGCAGTGATTTAGATAAGTTTTGCCTATTTTTAAAGGGCGAAAATTTAATGACGGTAACGGGGCTAGACATAGAAAGCTACTTAGCCCATCGAGTTGATTTAGGTTTAAAACCACGCAGTACAGCACGTAGCATTAGTGCGCTAAAGCGTTTTTATCAGTACTTTGTGCGCGAAAAAATAATTAGTGATTCGCCCATGCTAAACATTGCTCAACCAAAAGCCGGACAGTCGTTACCTAAAACACTCTCAGAAGCTGAAGTTGAGGCATTGTTAAATGCGCCCAACACAGAAGAAGCGATGGGGCTGCGCGACAAAGCCATGCTAGAGCTACTTTATGCAACGGGGTTGCGTGTAAGTGAGCTTGTTGGGCTTCGTATGGAGCAAATTAATTTGCGCCAAGCGGTTGTGTTTGTAAAAGGCAAGGGTAACAAAGAGCGCTTAGTGCCACTGGGTGAAGAAGCCATGTATTGGCTGGAGCAATTTTTAAAGGGTGGGCGTGCACAAATGATAAAACACGCCACCGATTTTGTGTTCCCCTCTAAACGCGGAGTCGGCATGACGCGACAAACCTTTTGGCATAGAATTAAACACTATGCTATTTTGGCATCAGTTGAGTCTCCATTATCGCCCCATACCATGCGCCATGCTTTTGCTACGCACTTATTAAATCATGGGGCAGATTTACGTGTGGTACAAATGATGTTGGGCCATAGCGATTTATCAACGACGCAAATTTATACCCATGTTGCCAATGAACGGTTAAAGTCGGTACACGCAGAGCATCATCCGCGCGCGTAAATTTGAAAGTAAATGTTATTAAGCCGGTCAATATATTAAGTATTTTTAGGATAGAGAGAAGTTATGAAAAAATTAATGTTAGCAGGTGCCATGTTGTGCACAAGTATTAGTGCATTTGCAAATGGCGTTGCTGTAACACCAGATGCTAATGATCCTATTATTACTAAATTTGCCGAGCTTGGTGTAACTGTAAAGCAAATTAACCCAAGCCCAGTAGCGGGTTTAAAAGAGTTGATCACTAATAAAGGCGTACTTTACGCAAGTCCAGATGGTCAATTTTTAATGCAAGGTACGTTAATCGATTTAAATAATCGTAACAACTTAACAGAGCAAGCATTAAACGGCGTGCGTGTTGAGGGCATTAAAGAATACGAAGATTCGATGATTGTGTACAAAGCACCAAACGAAAAACACAGTATTACCGTATTTACCGACATTAGCTGTGGTTACTGTCGTAAATTACATCGCGAGTTAGACGATTTACTTGATGCGGGTATTACCGTTAAGTACCTTGCGTTTCCACGTGGTGGCTTACAAGGTTCAGGCTACGCCGATTTAATGAACGTATGGTGTGCACGCGATCAGCAAGAAGCACTAACAGAAGCTAAGTCGGGTACAAGCACTAAAGTAGTTGCAGGCTGTAGCGCACCGGTTGCAGAGCATTATCAGCTTGGCCAAAGCTTTGGTATTAGCGGCACACCTGCCATTATTTTAGAAGATGGTACGATGATCCCAGGTTACCAGCCAGCAGCAGCACTAAAAGCAGCATTAGATGCTAACAAAGCGTCGTAATACGTTTTATAGCTAATAAAAAGGCCTTAATGGCCTTTTTTTGTCTTTTTAATACGACCCAATAAGTTAAAACTCTGCATGAAAAAACTAATCATTGCGCGTGAAAACGTTGACGACTCGCATCTACCGAGTAATTTACACCCTGTAATTAAACAAATTTATGCTAACCGCAATGTATTTAATGCCGACGAGCTAAATAACAGCGTAGCTACGCTTCACGACTTTAAATTGTTTAAAGATATCGACAAAGCCAGCGATTTATTAATTGAAGCATTAAAAGCGCAAAGCCAAATATTAATAGTTGGCGACTTTGATGCCGATGGCGCAACAAGCACTGCAACATTAATGCAAGGCCTTGAGATGTTTGGCTTTAAGCATTTAGATTACTTAATTCCTGACAGGTTTAGCTTAGGATATGGCTTAAGCCCCGCGCTTGCTGAGCAAATAGTACAAATAAAACCTGATTTAGTGATCACCGTAGATAACGGCATATCGTGTATTGCCGGTATTGATATTTTAAAAGCGGTTGGCATAAAAGTGCTGGTAACAGATCACCACTTACAAGGTGAGCAGCTGCCAAATGCAGATGCAATCGTAAATCCAAATAGGCACGAATGTGATTTTCCGTCTAAATCTATTGCAGGCGTTGGCGTTGCTTTTTACTTATTAATAGCGCTGAGAAGCGTAATGCGAGATTTAGGTTATTTTGAGCAGCAACCGCCGCCTAATTTAGCTAACTTGCTCGACATTGTAGCGCTTGGCACGGTTGCCGATGTAGTGGCACTTGATGCAAATAACCGTACCTTAGTACACCAAGGTTTAGCACGTATTCGCAGTGGTAAAACACGCCCTGGTATTACCGCGCTTATTGAAGTGGCTAACCGCAATGCTGCGCGCTTAAGCGCAAGCGACTTTGGCTTTTCACTTGCGCCGCGTTTAAATGCAGCAGGGCGATTAGACGACATGAGTTTGGGTATAGCGTGCTTGCTTAGCACCGATATAAACCAAGCGCGTAGTATAGCCGGCGAGCTCGATAGCTTAAACTTTGCAAGGCGCGAAATAGAACAAGGCATGCAAGCCGAAGCGCAAGCCGTGCTTGATAGACTCGCATTTAGCGACGATAACATCCCTGATGCTATTTGTTTGTTTCAAGACGATTGGCATCAAGGTGTTATTGGGATTTTGGCTGGTCGCTTAAAAGAAAAATACCACCGCCCAACAGTTATATTTGCTGGTGGCGAAAACGGTGAAATTAAAGGCTCGTGCCGCTCTATTGAAGGGCTACACATGCGCGATTTACTCGAAGGGCTTAATACAGCCGACCCACACTTGATTAATAAATTTGGTGGCCATGCCATGGCAGCCGGCTTAAGTATTAACGAGCAACACTTTAACGACTTTAAAAAAGCGTTTGATGCCGCAGTTAGCGCGCAACTGAGTGAAGAAAGTAAACGCTGTATTGTATTTACCGACGGTGAGCTGCCAAACGACTGCTTTACGATGGAGTTTGCTCAGCTATTAAAGCAATCGGGCCCGTGGGGGCAGCAATTTCCTGAGCCGGTGTTTGAGCACACATTTGAAGTAATACAGCAGCGCATAGTCGGCGAAAAGCACTTAAAACTTGTATTAAAGCATCAATCAGGGCGATTAGTTGACGCCATTGCCTTTGGTATTGATGTAAAAGAATGGCCCGACACAGAAGCGAAGTTTGTAAAAGTAGCCTATCAACTCGATATAAATGAGTTTAGAGGTAAATTTACGCTGCAATTAATAGTTAGAGAGCTTGAAAAAGTGCACTAAAAAATATGCACAAATCATGCATAAAAGGCTAATAAAGCGCGCGGTTTTTTGTTAAAATCGGGCGTTTTTATCATTTGACGATAATTTGTTGCGAAAATCCCATGTAAAGGGGCGCAATTACCTAGCCATTTTGGAGTGATGTACATGTTTGAAGTGAATCCTGTGATTAACCAAATCAAGGCAATTCGCGAACGTACTGAATTGCTTCGGGGGTACCTTTGACTACGCTCTTAAACAAGAACGCCTAGAAGAAGTTAACGCCGAACTTGAAGATTCAGCCGTATGGAATGAGCCTGAACGCGCACAAGCGCTTGGCCGTGAAAAATCAGCATTAGAGGCTGNTTGTAGCCGGTACTGACGACGTTGAAGGTCTACTTGAACTTGCTGTAGAAGCCGAAGATCAAGATACCTTTGATGAAGCACAAAGCGAACTTAGCGATCTAAACGAGCAGTTAGAAGGTTTAGAGTTTCGTCGTATGTTTTCAGGTCCTCATGACTCAAACGATGCGTACCTTGATTTACAATCGGGTTCTGGCGGCACTGAAGCACAAGACTGGTGTAACATTCTACTTCGTATGTATTTACGTTGGGGCGAGGCTAAAGGCTTTAAAGTTGAGCTAGTTGAAGCAACCGACGGTGATGTTGCCGGTATTAAAGGCGCAACAGTTCGCTTTGTTGGCGAATACGCTTACGGTTGGTTACGTACAGAAACAGGCGTTCACCGTTTAGTGCGTAAAAGCCCGTTTGACTCAAGTGGTCGTCGTCATACCTCATTTGCTTCTGCGTTTGTATACCCAGAGATTGACGATAATATTGAAATTGATATTAATCCGTCAGACCTACGTATAGACGTTTACCGTGCATCAGGCGCGGGTGGTCAGCACGTTAACACCACCGAATCGGCAGTTCGTATTACTCACGTACCAACAAATACCGTAGTGCAGTGTCAAAACGAGCGTTCACAGCATAAAAATAAAGCCCAAGCGATGAAGCAATTAAAAGCTAAATTATTTGAGCTTGAGCTACAGCAGCAAAATGCTGAAAAACAAACGCAAGAAGACGCTAAATCTGATATAGGTTGGGGTAGCCAAATACGTTCATACGTACTTGATGACGCACGTATTAAAGATTTACGCACAGGCGTTGAAAACCGCAATACCCAATCGGTACTTGACGGTAACTTAGATAAATTTATTGAAGCCAGCCTTAAATCTGGCCTATAACCACCAAGCTAATAAAGAGCTAAAAAATGACTGATAAAATCCAAGACGAAAACAAGTTAATCGCTGAGCGTCGTGGCAAGTTAGACGCGATACGCGAAAATTGCCCAGCCAACGGTCATCCAAACCAATTCCGTCGTGAGCATTACACGGCTGATTTGCAAGCCCAGTTTGGTGATAAGAGCAAAGAAGAATTAGTTGAACTACAAGAAGTTGTGTCTATTGCTGGACGTATTTTAGCAAAGCGTGGACCGTTTTTTGTAATTCAAGACATGAAAGGTCGCGTACAAGCGTATGCATCTAAAGATGTTCAAAAAGACCTTAAAGAAAAATATGGTCAGCTAGACACTGGCGATATTATAGGTGTTAAAGGCGCGTTAAATAAATCGGGTAAAGGCGATTTATACGTAGAAATGACTGAGTATCAATTACTAACTAAGTCACTTCGCCCGTTACCTGAAAAATTCCATGGCTTATCAGATCAAGAAACAAAGTACCGCCAACGTTATGTTGACTTAATTACTAACGAAGCAACGCGCGAAACATTCCGCATTCGCTCACAAGTAGTTGAAGGTATTCGTCGCTTTTTAGCAGACCGTGACTTTATGGAAGTAGAAACACCTATGCTACAGGTTATACCTGGTGGTGCATCTGCGCGTCCGTTTGTGACTCACCATAACGCGCTTGATATCGACATGTACCTACGTATAGCGCCAGAGCTTTACTTAAAGCGCTTAGTGGTAGGTGGTTTTGATCGTGTATTTGAAATTAACCGTAACTTCCGTAACGAAGGGTTATCTACACGCCACAACCCAGAATTTACAATGATTGAATTTTACCAAGCATACGCTGATTACATCGACCTGATGAACATTACCGAAGACATGCTACGTACTGTTGCAGAAAACGTACTAGGTAGTGCAATTGTAGTTAATACAACTAAGGACGAAAATGGCGAAGTTATCGATTCAGTTGAATACGACTTTGGCCAACCGTTTACACGTTTAAGTATGGCGGATGCTATCTTAAAATATAACCCTGAGTTTGATGCTGCGGTATTTAACGACCCAGAAAACCATTTTGAAGAGTTAAAAGCGTACGCTAAACAAGTGCACGTTAAAATTCCTGAAAACTGTGTTTGGGGTCCAGGTAAGTTTCTTTGTGAAATATTTGAAGAAACAGCAGAGCACATGCTTATTCAACCTACGTTTATTACTGGTTACCCGTGGGAAGTATCACCACTTGCACGCCGTAACGACGAAAACCCATTTGTTACCGACCGTTTTGAGTTTTTTGTTGGCGGTCGTGAACTTGCAAATGGTTTCTCTGAGCTTAACGATGCACAGGACCAAGCTGAGCGCTTTACTCGTCAAGTTGAAGAGAAAGACGCAGGCGATGATGAAGCAATGCACTACGACGAAGACTACATACGCGCACTAGAGTACGGCTTACCGCCAACGGCTGGTGAAGGTATTGGTATTGACCGTTTAGTTATGTTGTTTACTGATTCATCAACAATTAAAGACGTTATTTTGTTCCCGCATATGCGTCCACAAGCTGACTAATCTTTAGTAGAACAAAGTAAGTTAATAAACGCCGCTTAATAGCGGCGTTTTTTTTGCTTATAATTAGTGTTTTAATTAATAAGTACTACACTAAAAATTAAAGGTAATTATTAGTGCTGATTAATGTGCAATTCAGCTTCACTAACTTATTGTTATTGGAAGTTTTTAATATTAAAACTAACAGTGCTATAACTTTTTAGTATGATTGTTTTTTAAACATATGTTGTGTTTATACAAAGGTTTTAGCTAGAATACGCACGAAATTTACACTGCTGGTATTTAGCAGTTAAATATAGATTCTTAAAGGACTTAGAATAATAGTATGAAAGACAAACGAGTAGATGATTTATCAGAAGAGTGCACATCAGAGCAAGAACGAAACGCTTACTACCGTGCTTGTATCGCTGAATTTCAACAATTAGGTTACCAAGAACAGTATTTGGCTCAGTTAACTGATGACTTAGTTCCCGTGCTAGGTGTTAATCCTTCAAATAAAAATACGTAACCCGCTTAAATTTCAAACTAATTACACTTTTAAACCAAGCATATGTGCAATCTGTAACCATATAGTCGTTTTTGGTAGAAAAGTGTTTGACATATTTTCTGAAATCTTTATTATACGCCCCACAAGACGGAGAGGTGTCCGAGTGGCCGAAGGAGCTCCCCTGCTAAGGGAGTATAGAGTTTGTAGCTCTATCGAGGGTTCGAATCCCTCCCTCTCCACCATTTCTTTTAATGGCGTGTTTTGTAAAATTTTAAAGTATGGGTGCATAGCTCAGCTGGATAGAGTACTCGGCTACGAACCGAGCGGTCGGAGGTTCGAATCCTCCTGCGCCCACCATACTTTAATAACTCGCTTAGAGTCTAAATAAGCAAACTATAAAGTGGGTGCATAGCTCAGCTGGATAGAGTACTCGGCTACGAACCGAGCGGTCGGAGGTTCGAATCCTCCTGCGCCCACCACTTTATAAACTCTACTTAGAGTATAAATAAGTAAAACTCTCACTTAGAGTAAAAACAAGTAATAGTAAAAATGAAAGTGGGTGCATAGCTCAGCTGGATAGAGTACTCGGCTACGAACCGAGCGGTCGGAGGTTCGAATCCTCCTGCGCCCACCACTTTCATGTTTTCATACACTTTTAAGTGTAAGAAAAATAAGCCGATGGAAATCGGTTTTTTTTATGCCTGAATTAATACGCTCTGCTTAGAGTTTAAATAAGCAATCTATGAAAGTGGGTGCATAGCTCAGCTGGATAGAGTACTCGGCTACGAACCGAGCGGTCGGAGGTTCGAATCCTCCTGCGCCCACCACTTT
>NZ_AUTL01000236.1:0-8790 GCF_000498015.1 Pseudoalteromonas sp. TAE79 | reverse complement strand
CTGAAGTGCATAACGTTTAGGCGGCTTTAGCCGCCAAGTGATCCTGCATCAATTTTGCAGGCGTTTCAAATCCAAGTGTCTTCCTCGGACGATTATTAAGTTGCTCAAGTACTGGTATAACCTGCGCTGGTGTTACCGCCTTAAAATCTGTGCTCTTCGGCCAATACTGGCGTAGTAATCCATTCGTGTTTTCATTCAATCCGCGCTCCCATGAGTGATAAGGGTGAGCAAAATAAACAGGAACACTTAAAGCCTCTGTGATTTGCTCGTGATAAGCGAACTCTTTTCCATTGTCAGCCGTGATGCTATGAAGCGCTGACCTATATGGCCTTAATAGTTCTATCGTCGCCGCAGTGACGGCTTGTGCTGTTTTGCCTGCCACCTGCGTTGATACAGTGAATTGGGTGACCCGCTCTACAATGGTAACAAGGGCGCCTCGATGACCTTTACCTATGACGGTATCTATTTCCCAATCTCCGATACGACCTTTCTCATCAACTATTTGTGGGCGTTCTTCAATGCTAACGCGATTTTTTATTTGCCCTCGGTTTGTTTTACCATGACTGCGCTTGTGATATTTCTTACCGTGTCGGCGCAGATGTAGGTATAACTCACCACCTGCTTTTTTATCTTCCCAGATATACAGATAAATGCGTTCATGGCTGACAGACCGTTCACTTTCTTTACGCAACCATCCCGTTATTTGTTCAGGGCTCCACTTCTCATTAAGCTTCTGGGTAATTAAAGCCATCATTTCAGGTGTCATCTTAAGCGGTTTTCTTACACTTCTTCGGCGAAACAAAGCCCGCTCATGAGCTTGTTTGTGTCTGTAACCTCGCTTACCTGTATTTCTAGAAAGCTCTCTTGAAATCGTAGATTGCGATAAATTAGTTAGCTCAGCAATACTTTGTTGCGTAAAACCACTTTTCTTTAGAACGGCGATCTGGCATCTTTGCGCATAGGTCAGTTGTTTGTAATGTCTCATTGTAAAATCTCTTGCCGGAGAAAAAGCAGTTAGCTTATGAGCAACTGACCACTTAATCTACCCAAAACAAGTTATGCACTTACAATTTGAATCCAGGGTACAAAAATCAATGTATTTAATACAATAAGGCCGCGAGTTACCCAAGGAGTCTTTTGTGGTTTAATATTATATTCAACAGGCATTTGCGTTAAAAATTGGAACAAGTAGGTTTTCCAACTCACTTTTTGATTTAGCTCGCCTAAACTCGCTTTTATTTCAGGGCTTTTTTCAACACTTTCAAGTTCGTCTTTATCAATCCAAGTACCATCGCAGTGTCTACAAACATCAATTTCGGTATGAAAAGCTTCCAGTAAGTGAAAACGTTCTAAACTTTTTTTACAATCCGGGCAGTCAAGCTCAGAAACGCCTAATTGCTCACCAAAGTGAGTTTCAAATTTATCACCTTCTGGGCCGTCATTTATCTCGGAAATCATGCGATTTACTTCATTTTTTTCGAACCATAAACCACCACATTCACGGCAAATATCTATTTCTTCACCCTGATAATTGGTTACTTCTAATGGGTGATCTTTACAATGTGGACAGCTTTTAGTTGGCATTTTTAAGTTCCTTTAACGAACCAACAGAAATATCATTCTGCTGTAATTCCATTTTTAATTGTTTAGCGCTATTTTTTAAAGCCGGGAGTGTTTGAGTTTTAATTAAGTTTGTTATTTTTGCTAATTCGATAGAAGCCTGTTTAGCTGATATTTTTCGATTTATTGCGGCATTTATGACAAAATCAGCTCGAGAATAAAATCGACGTATTCTAGTTAAAAATTCACTCGGTGTTTCAAGCGTAGTAGGAGAAAACTGCATGGTTTTCCATATGTACTGCTCAAGTGTGGGTTTAAAAAATTCCATTTCTGATTTTGGTGGGTTCTTCGCTAAGCGTTCTGCATACTCAGCTACCGTGTTTGCGTTATCATTAACTTCGTCATAGAGCGATGTACGCAAATAGTAGTTATCTTCCATTTTGCTAAATGAATCGAACTTAAGCGCTTGTTCTAAACCGCTTTGAGCAGCCAAATAAACACCAAATACGGTAGAAATAACCATAAAAAATTGATTTAACCAAAAACCAGTGCTTTTGAGCTCTTCATGATCGACCGTTTTAAGGGCTTGAGTGAGTTTCTGAGTAACTACAGGTGGTTTTGTATTGTTGTCAGGGGTGGGATTAGTTGGTTCCAACTGTTTGTTCCTTGAATATTGCTTCCTTTTTAAGCGCACAAGAATGCTTAAAAATTAACCAGTTAGCAATACTACTATCCGTATTGAATATACTTTTTTACGTTTCGACCTGCATGTACATGCAGACGTAAACTTTACTCATTTCCTAAGGAGAGTGGGTAATGAATCTTTAGTAATTATACTTTAAGTGCACAACTACTAAAATCCCCATATCAAAACCGTTAAAGGTTTCAATTGATTACTTTGTGATTAAAAATAAAACAAGCAGCCATGGCTCTCCCTCATTTGGCAGTTAAAGCAAATAAGAATTCTGTGCTAGAAAAGCTATGTTTTGCTCATGAGGTAAGTATATTGGTATATATAAAATTGATAATACTAAGTTATGGCTAATTAGTTTTTATTTTAAATATATAACAAAGGTCATTCTTGAAAAATACTTTCAACCTTTGAATTTAAAAATACTGCACCGTTTTGTGTGTCGCCTAAATGGTCGTCTTTATTATAAATAGGGCAGCTTTTCAGAGATAAACAGCCACATCCTATGCAGCTGTCTACCTTGTCTCGCAAGTGCTGCATATAGGCTATACGTTCATCAAGCTGTGCTTGCCATTGCTTTGAAAGGGCTGCCCAATCTTTTTGCGTGGGTGTGCACTGATCAGGTAATGTGGCCAGTGTTTGTTTAATTTCATCGAGGGTTATTCCCATTGCTTGTGCGGCTTTTATTACCGCTATACGGCGCAGTACATCTTTTTTATAGCAGCGTTGATTGCCGCCATTACGCCAGCTACGTATTAGTCCTTTGGTTTCATAAAAATGCAGGGTTGATACTTTTACGCCGCTACGCTTTGCTACATAACCCACGGTTAAGTTGGCCTCAGTTAGTTTTTTTGATCTATTGGCATTATTTTTAATTTCCGTTTGACCTCAATATAACTTGAGGTTTTAAGCTTTTTTCAACATTAAAAAAGGAGCTAACTAAATGCAACAAAAACTTGAGCGTAGCACTGTTATTATTTATTCAAGCGCACGCAAAAATGGTAATACACAGGCGCACGTTAATGGATT
Source organism: Pseudoalteromonas sp. TAE79 (assembly GCF_000498015.1). NCBI lineage: Bacteria > Pseudomonadati > Pseudomonadota > Gammaproteobacteria > Alteromonadales > Pseudoalteromonadaceae > Pseudoalteromonas > Pseudoalteromonas sp. TAE79. The sequence goes on along the minus strand of NZ_AUTL01000236.1, from coordinate 5,510 downwards.
TGCAGAGCAAAATAATGTGCGTGTAGTATGCTTAGATGATTATAAAATTGCGCAGTACTGCTATAACAAAAACTATAAAAATGATGATTTTTACGCTGTGTTTGAAGCACTTTTAAAATATGATCATTGGGTGTTCGCGTCTCCTGTTTATTGGTACAGCACCACGGTACAAATGAAATTATTTATCGATAGAATAACCGATTATATGGACGATGAAGTATTAATACCTAAGCTTCGTAATTTACGCAGTAAGCATTTTTCAGTGCTTTCTAATGCGTCATCAAGTGAAGCCCCCGCCTGTTTTGTAGAGCAGTTTAAAAATACGTTTAGTTATTTAGGTATGCAGTTTATTAACCACAGCCATAAAAGTACCCAAAAGGTTGCTTAAATTGCAGCCTTTTTTGGTTGTCTCTGGTAGTTTAGTAATAATCTTAAAAAACACAGGATTGTTTTATGAAATATTTACTATTTTTAGTGCTGCTTTTTAGCCCTTTTATATATGCAACAGAGCAACCAATTAAGGGGTATGGTAATTATTACAATGTACCCGAGCATGATGAAATTAATGACGCTACGGTATTTAAAATAGCATTTGATGTTGCTGATGGCGCTGAAAAAGGCGCGCAAAATAATTCAATAAATTCGCTAGCGCGTTTTATTAACATGCATGTGGCGCATGGCGTAAAGCCTGAAAACATACAACTTGCATTAGTTGTGCACGGCAGCGCAAGTGTTGATGTGTTAGCTAATAGCGAATATAAAAAACGCTTTAACGCTGACAATAAAAATAGAGCATTAATTGAGCAGCTACTAGCAAACAACACTAAAGTGTATGTTTGCGGGCAATCTGCTACTCACTTTAAAGTAACGCCAGCGCTTTTAATTGAGGGTGTAAAAATGTCGCTTTCGGCTATGACCGCTCACGCACAACTTCAACAACAAGGCTATACGCTCAATCCATTTTAATGACTCAAATAATAAAAAATATTCTCTGCTTTGGGGATTCAAATACATGGGGCTTAAACCCTGTAACGGGTAAACGTTTTGATGAAAATACCCGTTGGACATCACTTTTAAATAAAAACTTAGGGTGGGGCTTTAACGTAATAGAGGCAGGGCAACCTAATCGCACGTTAGTGCATAATCCCCCGTTTGACGGTGTGCTTAATGGTGTTAGCTATTTAAAGCCTTATTTGGATAAGCATGATCTCGACTTTATTATTATAGCTCTTGGTACAAACGATCTTAAAAAACGTTTTAATTTAACACCTACTTTAATAGCAGATGGCTTGAATGATTTAATTAACTCAATACACATTTATTATCAGCAGGGTAGTACTTTAAAATCTCCTAAGATTATTATTGCTAGCCCACCTAAAATAAGAATTACTGAGCAGTATTCACGTATTTATGAAGAGGCTGATACAAAAGTAAAAAAGCTCTCTAGTGCATTTAAAAGCGTTGCAGCTAATAATAAGTGCGCTTTTATTGATTTTAACTCGTTCATTAACATAACAGATGGTGATGGGATTCATTTTGATGATATCCAACATTTGGCAATAGGCTTTAAAATAGCGCAATTGGTTCAAAACTCACTCAATAATTGTTAAATCTATCTGTGTGAATTTAATGCGACTTATGCAATCATCTAATAAAGTAGTGATATAAATTAACAACTTCGAGATGCTATGAAAAAGTACCAACAAAAATCTATTATAGCCGTTCTAACCGGAGTGTTAGTTTTTATAACTGGCTGTATAATTTTACTCAATTTTGCAGCGCAGCAATTAACAGCACAAACAAAGTCAGATGCTGAGTATATTCTCACTCATGTAGAAGGTGCAATTGCAGAGCGGCGTCGAATACTTACCCCATTAAATAAGCTTGCGTTTAAACAGTGTGACAACACAACTCTTCTTGAGATGCGCCGAGCTTTATTTGACGCAAAATATGTAATTGATATAGGTTTTTTTAAAGATAATCAGCTAGTTTGTACTACGGGTGCAGGCTTATTAAGTAAACCAATTAACGACAAACAGCCTGACTTTATTCGAGATGATGAACAGGTGAGGGTTCGTTTTGAGCCAGAGCTTTATCTATTATTATTTAGTGAGCGCCCTATGGAGGTAATTATAGTCAGACAAGGGGACTATAATTTAATTATGCAGAGTACTCCCTTTACCAACATTGGCATTACTGTGCCAGATTGGGAAGTTGTTTATAAAACACCAAATACTTTGCATCATTTAGCAGGTAAAGAGGATCTCTACCTTCAAGTAAAAAACAATGTTTTCTTTCCTTACGAAACTAATTTAGTTTGCAGTTCTGCAAGTAGCCAATATTGTGTGGTAGTGCACTTACCTTGGAGTCTGTTTTTTTCTAATAACCACTTATTACTAATAATTTCGTTAATTTTAACCTGTTTAGCGGGCATATCGAGTGCGTTAATAGTTGATGCAAGAATTGCTGCACGTCGCTCTATTAATCAGCGTATTCGTAAAGGACTCAAAAAGGGATCATTTTATTGGACTTACCAGCCTATTATTTGTTTGCAAAGTGGCAAGCTGATTGGTTGCGAGGTACTTGCACGTTTTGAAGATAAGTACGGTGTTTTATTTCCAGATGAGTTTATTCCGGTTATTAGAAAAAACAATTTAACCTGGACTTTTACTGAGGCCATGATTGCCACCACAATCAAAAAGTTAACTTCTATAGAGGTATTGCCTGAAGGCTTCAAAGTGTCGCTTAATATATTTCCGTGTGATGTAGAGCTGGGTAATGTGTCGTTACTGCCGCAAATTACAGAGCTTACCAATTCACGCTTTATTATTTGTTTAGAGATAACTGAAGACGAATACCTTGATACAAGCATCGCGCATGCTCATTTTAGAACCTTGGTTGAATCGGGATTTAACTTATCATTAGATGACTTTGGTACGGGTTATTCGAATTTAAGAAATTTACAAAATTTGAGCTTTCATCAACTTAAAATTGATCGTACGTTTGTTCAAGATATAACAACTGAGGGCTTAAAAGCCTCTATGATCCCGAATATTATGGAACTTGTGCATAAGTTTAATTATACCTGTGTAGCAGAAGGAATTGAAACCACTGAGCAAGAAGCCATTTTAAAAACAGCGGGTGTGCACTACGGACAAGGCTGGAAGTACGGTAAGCCCATGACTGCGTCTAAATTTAAAAATTATATAACTAGTCAGCATTTTTAGATCTCAGCTGCCATACTAAACGTATCGGTATGAAATTTATAAATATTAGGTTTATTATGATCAAATTAACATTAAGTGCTTTTGCACTTTTACTACTTAGCGCATGTACAACACAGTACCCAAACCAGCAATTAACAGGTAAGCAGTTCCCAAGCATTAGTGGTGAAAGCTTAGAGCAAACTATGGTGACTATACCTAGTGATTTTAAAGCAGATAAAACACTACTGCTCATTGGGTACAAGCAAGACAGCCAGTTTGATATAGACCGTTGGTTAATTGGTTTAGATATGGCGGGCGTAACGCTCCCTACATACGAACTACCAACCATTGCTGGCATGGCACCACGTATGTTTAGCACATTTATAGACAACGGTATGCGCAAAGGCATCCCTAAAGAATTATGGGGTGGGGTAATCACTATTTATAAAGATGGCGAGACAGTTCAAAAGTTTACAGGTAATCAAAGCCCAAATAACTCTCGTGTGGTACTTATAAATAGCAGCGGCGAAATTTTATATTTTTATGATCGAGGTTTTTCGGTTGATGCGCTAAATAAACTAAAAGCGAGTATAGAATAATTGATCCTAAAAGTTAGTTTAGGCTAATGCATATTTAAGGCTTTATAAGTTATTAAGCCACTAATCCGATCTGTTATTTATCTTATAAAAGCAATTTTAAAAATAAAATTGATAAAGGCTTTGCATTGATTTAATTGATTTTTATCTATTTTAGGATGAGAAAGAATAACAGTACTTTAATATCAAAATCCCATTGTAAGTTGTATTTGATTTAGGTAATGTAGTGTAAATGTTTCAAGGACGAAATTTATGCCCCATAAAAACTCGGTATTTGTAAAAACAACGTTTCAATCATCTTTTCATTCACACAACTACACCGCTATTTTAAGAACATTACAAGCTTTGTTTGGTGATATTAAAATGGACGAAGTTATTCCTAAAGCTGAGCAGCGCACAAATTATGATTTGTTTTTAATCGATGGTGCTAAAAGCAAATGGCAAGACCTTATTCCGACTGACCTTATTTGTTTAGCTAAACACTATAGCGTTGTCATTTTTAATGTTGATAAAGAAGATGTGTGCGAGCAAAACTTATTGCTTAACCATTTTAATGGTGTTTTTTATAAATCTGATCCACCAGAAGATATTTTTAAAGGGTTACTTCGTGTTAATACTGGCGAGCTTTGGTTTACGCGTAAAGTGATTTCAAAAGCTTTTAACGATATTTTAGCCGTGGCATCGTCGTTTAATAGCTTACACGACGACATTGAATTAAAGCAGGACTATTACGATCATTTAACAAAACGAGAAAAGTCTGTTATTCATTTAATTGCACAGGGGGCGAGTAACAATACAATCGCTGATAAACTTAACATTAGCGACCACACTGTAAAAACACATTTATACAGTGCGTTTAAAAAAACTAACTCACGCAACAGGGTGGAGCTTGCTAATTGGGCGCAGCGCTACGTTTCTGTTTTATTGCCAATGGGTAAATAGTTTCTTTTAACTAAATTTAATACTCCTAAAGTAATAAAAGCCTAGCTATGCTGGGCTTCTATCATTGTGAGGCTACAATATAAACTATGCTTTTTTATATGGATGGGTTTTAAGCCAGTGCTCGGCTATTTGCTCACGTGTGGCAAACCAAACCTGATCATGCGAGCGAGCATATTCTAAAAACCGTGCTAATGCTTTTATTCTTCCTGGTCTGCCAATTAAGCGGCAATGTAAACCTATCGACATCATTTTAGGGGCGTTTTCACCTTCAGGGTCACCTTCTTCATAAAGCGTATCAAATGCATCTTTTAAGTAATTATAAAACTGATCGCCGGCATTAAAACCCTGTACGGCAGCAAAGCGCATGTCGTTTACATCGAGCGTGTAGGGCACTATTAACTGTGGTTTACCTTCTTTAATACTGTAAAAAGGTAGGTCGTCGCTGTAATCGTCGGCATCATATAAAAATGTGCCATTCTCAACTACAAGGGCTGCGGTATTTGGGCTAGTTCGGCCGGTATACCAGCCTTTGGGCTTTTTACCCGTAAGCGTTTGAATGATCTCAATGGCTTGTTGCATATGCTCGCGCTCGGTTTGCTTATCTATATTTTGATAATTAATCCAGCGCAGGCCATGGCTTGAAATTTCGTGGCCTGCTTCAACAAAGGCTTTAGCTACATCGGGGTGGCGCTCAAGGGCCATCGCCACTGCAAAAATGGTGACCGGTATATCGTATTTTTTAAATAAACGCAGTAACCTCCACACG
>NZ_AUTL01000235.1:0-25630 GCF_000498015.1 Pseudoalteromonas sp. TAE79 | reverse complement strand
CTAAAGTATCCCCAGAATTAGCCTTTACATATCAATGAACTAACAGTATTAAAAAATGTGGGTAGTGAGGGAACATTCATGGTGTTTTGTGATCTTATGAATCGCTTAAAAACAACAGAACTAAACACCATGAATGCGTCTACTATTTTGCACAATATGCTCCGCGCTGTCACCCCTAACTCTATTCATAAAGCCAGATTTAATACTCTAGTCGCTGCCGTTAAATCTCTTTTGCACTGTCAGCAATGCACCTTGACGTCTATCGGCCGCAATTTGGATTCAAAAACAACTGAAAAACATGATATTAAACGTATTGACCGACTACTCAGTAACAATGAGCTTTTGCGTGAATCGATATCGGTTTATGTTCGCTTAACCCGTTTTGTGGTCACTGAAAAGCATCCCGTCATTTTGGTCGATTGGAGCCATGCTGATACACAAACCAAATACTGTATTCTGCGTGCCAGCATTGTCAGTGAAGGTCGCTCTTTAACCCTGTATCAGGAAAGTGCATTCAGCTTTCAATATCATTGCCCAAAAGTGCAAAAACGGTTTTTAAAGATGCTCAAACTGATCTTGCCGAGTGATTGCCGCCCCGTGATTGTGACGGATGCGGGCTTTAAAGTCCCCTGGCTCAAAGCCGTGCGGAACAATGGCTGGCATTATATTAGTCGGGTTCGTGGTACGGCACATTTGAAAACGCAGGACAGCGATGAGTTTATTCCATGCCAGTCACTATTCAAGAACAATCAGCGTAAGAGCCAGTATCTTGGCGCGACCGAGCTGACCAAAAGTGCAAAATATCAAACTCATGCAGTGTTGGTTGGCAAGGGACATAAGTTATTAAAAAGAGATAAAAAACGCGGTTATAAGGAGCCTTGGCTACTCGTTTCTTCTCTTCCAAAAAGACACCACTTTCTCGAAAAGGTGCTCAAGCTATATGGAATGAGAATGCAGATAGAGGCAGGGTTTCGAGACCAAAAAAGTGTTAGGTTCGGCTTAGGCTCAGATCTGCACAGAACGAACAAACTCTATCGATTAGACATACTTTTACTGCTCGCAACATTGGCTCATTGGTTCTCAATGATGCTGGGTGCTGTGATAGACAAAGCAGGAAAGACAGGGGCTTTTCAAGCTAACTCAAGCAAAAACAGGCGAGTAGTGTCATGGGCATTTGTTGGGTTGCGATACTTCAAAAAACAGTCCATTAAGCTGCGGCGGCGAGATTACTTGGAAGGGCTAGCCTATTTCGTACAGGTGGTAGTGCAACTCGATTGGAAAAATATGGATGTGAGTGATGTGATTGAAATTTAATAATTATTTTTGGGGATCCCTTAGGCGGGTAATGGTTTTGTATGATCAACAACATAATCAGCACCTAGTTTTTTAACCCATGCTTGTGAGCTTTCGCGCGATGCAGTGGCAATCACCGTTGCGCCAGTAATCGCTTTAGCAATTTGAATAAAAATAGAGCCAACGCCGCCTGCGGCACCTGTTACTAAAATAACTTCGTCTGATTTTGTTGTTGCATCAGCAGCTTGTTTTACAATGTTTAAATGCTCAAATAATAATTCGTACGCTGTTATTGCGGTAAGGGGTAATGCAGCAGCTTCAGCATCGTTTAAGCTCTGCGGTTTAAATCCTACAATGCGCTCATCCACTAATTGAAATTCTGCATTACTACCTGGGCGAGTAATATCACCAGCGTAATAAACCGCATCACCGAGTTTAAATGCCGTTACAGCATCGCCGATTGCAACAACTTCACCAACGGCATCCCAACCAATAACTTTTACTTCACCCTCAGCAGGGGGCATAGATGCACGCACTTTGTAATCTACTGGGTTAACTGCAATAGCTTTAACTTTTATAAGTAAATCGCGACCTGTTGCAACTGGCTGTGGTAATTCAACATCAATTAACGATTCAGGGTTAGTAATAGGAAGAGATTTTTTATAACCAATGGCTTTCATAATAAATGTCCTAGTTTGTTTACATATAAGGTGCAAGCCATGCTTTGGCGAGCTGATAGATATATAATAGACCTTGCTTTAACATAGATAAACCGCATAATCGTTGAATCATTATCAAATATAAATAGATAACATGAACATAGAAGATTTAAAACTTATTTTAAAAGTCGCTGAGTTTAGAAGTATTACGCTCGCAGCTGCTAAGTTAGATATGCGTACAGCCACAGCAAGCGCTGCTATTAAACGTGTTGAGTCAGCCCTTGGTAGTGAACTATTTGTTCGTACAACACGTCATTTGAGGCTATCGGCTGCTGGGGAGCGCTACATACCACAATGTGAGCAGGCTTTGGCAGTACTTGAGCTTGCAAAGCAAAACCTTAAAGGTGAGCACGACGAAATAGAAGGCGAATTGCGTGTTGCCCTTTCATCTGACTTAGGGCGTAACTTAGTGATCCCATGGATTGATGAACTTATGGACACTTATCCAAAGCTAAGTTTAAGAACGCATATAAGTGATAGTAATATCGACTTTTACCGTGACTCAGTTGATATAGCGCTTCGTTATGGCTCGCCTAATGATGCTAGCGTTTATGGTTTCAAAATTTGTAACGTACCGCGCTTGTTATGTGCAACTGACGAATACCTCTTACGAAATGGGGCTCCCGTGCATCCTGATGATTTAGCGTCGCATCAAGGTTTGTTTTATCAGTTGCAGGATATTACAAATAATACGTGGGAATTCACCGATGGTGAGTCAAAATATAAAGTTAAAATGAATGGCAGGCGCGCCTCAAACGATGGCGATTTAGTAAGGCGCTGGTGCGTTGCGGGTAAAGGCTTGGCTGTAAAATCAGCCCTTGATATAGCCGATGATTTACTCAATGACAGGGTGGTTACTGTAATGCAAGATTATCAACATGTTAATGGTGAACTTTGGCTTATTTGCCCAAGTAGGCAGTCAATAACCCCAGCGGTGCGTTTACTACGTGATGCATGCAGAGCAAAATCCCAAGCTATTTTGCAGCAGTTGGTAAAGAAAGGAATTATTGATAAAAGCGTACTGAGCTAATTAGTCTACTTAATAATGCCACCGGCTTAGAGCAGGTGGCATTATTTTTTATTCGCTAACTTAGCTTTTTATTAAAAAACTCAACGGTACGTTGCCATGCAAGCTCGGCATTGTCATTATCATAGCGACCTGTCGAGTCGTTATGAAAACCATGATTTGCCCCTTTATACATATGCATAGTGTATTCAACATTATTGGCTTTTAAGTCTTGTTCGTACTGTGGCCACGACGCGTTTACACGTTTATCTAGCTCGCCCAATTGAATCATTAATGGTGCTTTAATATTTTTACGTAAACTTTCGCTGGCTGGAGTACCGTAAAAAGGCACTCCGGCGCTGATTAAATTGCTATCTACTGCCGCTAAATAATTAACAATGTAGCCGCCAAAACAAAAACCGACAGCGCCTAACTTACCGTTACTGTTAGCATGCGATTTTAAAAAGTGTGCTGCGGCTACAAAATCGTTTTGAATTTTAGCTCTGTCCATAGTTTTTTGCATAGCGCGTCCTTCATCATCATTACCAGGGTAGCCACCCAGTGGAAATAGCGCATCGGGTGCAAATGCAATAAAGCCTATCTTCGCTAAGCGTCTTGCTACATCCTTTACGTATGGGTTTAATCCACGGTTTTCGTGGACCACAAGCACAACTGGAAGCTTACCTTCTACATTTTTAGGGGTTGCTAAGTAACCTTTGCCTTTACCGTGCCCGTCTGGCGAATCAAATTCTTCGTATGTTGCTTTAATATCATCGTCATTAAACGATACTTGTTCAGCAAGTGCATAGTTAGGTAATAATGCTGATGTAAGTACAGCCATCGAAAAGCCAAGTGCAGCAAGGCCACCGAGTTTTTTCATAAAAGTACGTCGGTCCATTAAACCGTGGGCGTATTCGTCATACCAATCAAAGGCTTCTTGAGGAATGTGATCAGAGGGAGATGTATTCATGGCTGTTCCTTAACTTTATTATGTCTATTTATTATTTAAATACCATAACGTATTAGGGATAAAAAACGAGCAATATTTCTATCAATTATTAGGACTGTTAATTAATCCTGCGTGTTAAAAAATAAGTAATAGAAGTAACGTTAGCAAATAGGTGAATATCATTTTTAAGCTAAAAATAAAAAGCTCGGCATAATATGCCGAGCTTTTTTGGTTGGGATGTTACTTAATTTAGCTGTGAGTAGGCGCTGGTTGGGCATCTACTAGTGGTGGCTTGCCACGCATTTTACGTACTAATCGTTTAGCATCTTCTAGTGCAACATACTGGCACGGTATAAGTATCAGTGTAATTACTGTGGCAAATAACACACCAAAAGCAAGTGATACAGCCATTGGGATAACAATTTTAGCTTGTAGACTCGTTTCAAAAATAATTGGCATTACACCAATAAAGGTAGTGATTGAGGTCAGTAATATCGCTCTAAAGCGACGAGCACCGGCTTGCATTACAGCATCCTTAATCGCAACACCTTCGGCGCGTGCTTTGTTTACAAAATCAACCATAACGAGGGAGTCATTTACGACCACACCCGCTACCGCAATAATGCCAAACATAGATAAGCTGCTCATAGTCATACCTAAAATCATATGGCCAAACATCGCGCCCACTACACCAAACGGAATAACCGACATTATAATAAGTGGCTGCGAGTAAGAGCGAAGCGGAATCGCTAACAAGGCAAATATAATCATCATTGATATACCAAAGTCGCGAAGCTGCTCTGAAGCGCTATCCATCTCTTCTTGAATGCGCCCTGCTACATCACTTGTAACGCCAGGGTAGCTTTTAAGTAATGTTGGTAAGTATTCATCACGAATTTCCTCAGCAATCGCAAATGGTTCGGCTTTGTCGGTATTTACCGCAGCCCATACGTTTACAGTACGTTTAGAGTTTTCGCGGCGAATACGGTTTACACCGTCAACCAGCTTAACTTCGGCTATTTCGCTAAGTGGTACTTCAGCGCCAGTAGGCGTAATTATACGCACACTAGCTATGTCGCTAATTGAGTTGCGTTCGTCTTCTGGATAGCGGATCATGACTTTAATTTCTTCGCCTTCACGCAATATTCGCTGCGCTTCTAAGCCGTAGTAACTAAAGCTAACTTGCGACGCTACATCAGCAAGCGTTAAACCCATGCTGTAAGCGAGTGGTTTTAAATCAAGTTGCACTTCGTCGGTAGCGCTTTGCATTGAATCGTTTACGTCGCCAACGCCTTCCATTGTTTGTAATTTGGCTTTTAATTTACCTGCCACTTCTTTTAGCTCGTTAGCATTTTTGCCTTCAAGTTTAAAGCTAACGTCGCCATCATCTCGACCGCCATTCATTATACTGTCTTGAATGGTCATGGTTTTAATGCCGGGTAGAGCGGGCATTTGCTCACGCCATAATGCACTTAGGGCAAAGGTGTCGATAGGGCGTAAATCAGGCTCTACCAAAATGGCCATAATATTTGCTTGCGTTCGTCCGCGCAGACTTACCGATAAATCGCGGATCATCGGTTTACCGTATTGCTCTTGTAGTTGCTGATCGACCTTTAACAACACGCTTTCTATTTTACGTGCAGTTTCAAGCGTTGCTTGCTCAGATGAAGCAAGGTTCATTTCTATATCAATACGTGGAAAGTCGTGCGGTATTTTAGGGTTTGGTACAAACTTAACTAAACCACCTGCAAACATACCTGCGCTTACAATAAGCAAACACATAAAGCCAACAATTACTGTATAGCGATAGTGAATACAGCGGCTAACAAAAGGAAGGTAGTAGTTATTCACAAAGCCTTTTAAGCTGCTATCAATCACCATACGTAAGCGGTGTAATAGGTTTTTAGGATTTGGTTTACGTGGGTTCATTGCTGCAATATGCGCAGGTAAAATAAGTTTTGATTCAATGAGTGAAAAAATCAAACATAAAATAATAACGCCACCAATGGCCTTAGAAAAAGCAGCGCCAGGGCCGGTTGCGAGTGTTTGAGGTAAAAATGCCGCAATAGTCGTTAGTACACCAAAGGTTGCTGGCATCGCAACGCGTTTTACACCGCGTACAACGTTATCAAGTGTGTGACCGTATTTTTCTATTTCGGCACTGGCTGACTCGCCCACAACTATGGCGTCATCAACAACAATCCCGAGTACAAGTATAAAGGCAAAAAGAGAGGCTAGGTTAATTGTTACATCTAAAAAGCCAATAGGCATAAACAAAAAGGCGCCCAGAAAAGACACCGGTAAACCCATCATTACCCAAAATGCTAAGCGTAGCGGTAAAAATAGTGCCAGCACTAACATTACTAACAAGCCACCCCAAATCATGTTATCGACCATCATATCGAGTCGGCCTTCAAGGTAGTAAGTTAAATCAACAATAGGAGAGAGCTTAATACCAGCTGGTAAAAGTGGCTCTTTAGTTGCCATGTAGCTTTTAAGTACTTTTGCTACATCGGTAATGTCTTGATCTTTTGATGCGTTTACTTCAAACGAGAGTGAGTTTTTACCATTGTATTTTGAATATTGAAGACCTTCTTCAAAGCCATCATTAATAGTTGCAACATCGCCTAAATAAATTTGTGCGCCATCAACAAGGGTAATAAGTGGCAGTTTTTCAAACTCAAAACCACGGTAGGCTTGTTTTTCAACACGCATCGAAATATAACCATTTTCAGAGCGTATTTGCCCCGCCGACATATTTGCCGAAAAGTTTTGCACCGCGCCTGCAATATCTCTAAATGTTAAGCCATATTCGCGCAGTTTATCGGGGCTGACTTCTATACCAATTTCGTATTCNCCGCCGTTAAAATTAACAAGGTTAACGCGAGGCAGTGCTTGTAGCTCGTCTTTTATATCGTTACCAAGCTCTTTTAACTGGTAGTTACTCATGTCGCCGTAAAGCGCGAGTATCATTACTTCTTGCTCAAACTTATCGCGGCGCACAACAGGGCGCTCCATTCCCGCTGGAAAGGTGTTTATTGAATCAACTTGTACTTTAATTTCATCAAGTACTTCTTGTGGATTGTATTGTTCTTCTATTTCAATCCACGCTTGTGAAAAACCACGGTTAGAGTAAGTAATTAGGCGTTTAATGCCTTCAATACCTTCGAGGTTTTCTTCAACTTTTATGGTTATTCCTTCTTCAACCTCTTGCGGGGCAGCACCTGGGTAAACTGCTTGTACGCTTATCCAGTTGCTTTCAAACTGTGGGAACATTTGTTTGCGAATGGTCATCGCCATTAAAATACCGCCCACTAATATAAATATCATTAGTAGGTTGGCTGCAACGGGATTTCGGGCAAACCATGCTATTAACCCTGCTTCACGAGTGTTCATGGTTATTCCTCTTTCAGTGCAAGTTGAGTTACATCAGTTTTATCAGGCGCAATATCTTCAACTTTTACTGCCATACCTTCAGTTGGGTATTCAAGCGCTGAGGTAACAATTTGCTCGCCATTTTTTAACCCTTGGCTGGCTATAATCATGCCGTTTTGTTCGCGTATAATATTGAGGGTTTTAAACGACAATGTTAAATCGTCATTTAAAATGACAATTTTATTATCTTTTACTAAGTGGTGCGCAACAATAATTGCGTTATCAAGCGGGCGACCTTCAATGGTAGCGTTAATGTATGAACCAAAACGAAGTGGGCGTGTTTTGTCACCATAAGGTGTTGCAAGTTGTGCAACCAAGTAGCTCATACGGCTTGTTTGATCAACCACACCTTCGGTGCGAATTACTTTGGCTTGCCACATTGTTTGTTTACCTGCGTATTCTGCGTTAAATGTAACATTTGAGCCTACGCCGCCATTTTTTAAATATTGCAGTTCTTGATCGGCAACCGGTAAACGTACCTCTGCAACTGAGGTTGCGCTTAGTGCGCCAAAACTGTTACCTGGGTTTACTACTGAACCCAAGCTAATTGTGCGCTCATTAATAATGGCATCATAAGGGGCTTTAATATAAGTACGCTCAAGATTGCGGCTAGCACGTTTAACACTTGCTTGAGCAGAGCGGTAACGCGCTAATTTTTCTGCCAGCTGTGGTTTTCGTAAATAAAGTTCTGATGCAATAGCATCGCTTGAGTCTGACTTAATGCGCTCCCACTCAGCTTTTGCTACATGTGCTTGCGCGCGTTCTATTTCAAGTGCTGAGCTTGCTTGTGCTAAACCCGCTTGCGCTTCAATAAAGTCTGCTTCGTAATCATTTGCATCAATTCGTGCTAAAATATCGCCTTGCTTTACAAACGCGCCTTCAACAAATTGATCTGATACCGAAATAACTTGCCCGCTAACTTGTGCTATTAGCTCGGTACGATACTTTGGTTTAACAATGCCGTACGATTTAACATCGAGCGTTATAGAATCTAAAAGTACGCTTTGTGTTGCTACTAAAGGACGTAAATCTTGCTCTGGCTTTTCTTCGGGTGGTTTTTTCATTGCCATAAAGGCGAAAGCTAAAGCAATACCGCCTGCTAAAACAGCGATTGGGAGTATTATTTGTTTTGTAGTAGCCACAAGGCATTCCTTCATAATTGGTGGTGACAGATTAATAATACGCAATAAAGTGTTTACAAGCTGTTTTAAGATGTAACAAAGCATTACATGTGTGTGTTACAACTTACTATGCGACTAATTAAGTTCCTAAAAAGAAATTAAAGTAAGTGTTTTTTATACCGAGGAAATTATGAAAACCGAATCGATGAATTGCAGGCTAGGCTGCGGCGCATGTTGTATTGCGCCAAGTATTAGTTCGCCTATTCCAGGTATGCCAAATGGTAAAAAAGCCGGAGAGCGTTGTATTCAGCTGGACGAGCGTAATTTATGTAAGTTATTTGGTGATGAAAGTCGACCAAAAGTATGTAGTGATTTTAGTGCCACGCTTGATGTGTGCGGGTCAACAAATGCGCAAGCTCTAGCGCTTATTACAGAGCTCGAAGAGCTAACTTAATCCTCATTTTAATACACATCTATTTACAATATATTATTAATAAAAATCTTCACAAGGTTATTAAAAGCAGTCGTTAATATATTTTATGGCGAAATATTAGACATATTTAATTTTGTTGCTAATATAGGAAATTGTAAGATACTTTTTATAAATCTCATTTATAGGTGATTTCGTTCAATCTTAATTTTTAAAAGGAAAGAAAAATGAAAAATTTACTTACAGCATTTACATTAGGTGTGACTTTATTAGGTTGTTCAAACTTACCCATTAAAACCGATATTAAAGAAGACCACTTTAGACTCGAAAACTTTAAAAGAGAGCAGGGAGTAGATCTAGAATATGTCCACTTGATGTGCTTTAACAAAAAACCTACACAATGGGCTGAACCAAAGCAGTATATCAGTGGTGAGCATGATTTATGGGTAAAGGCGAGTGTTTCAAACCCTGATGTTTTAAATAGTCAAAAAGAAGCTTTTGTTAATTTTAACGTTAATTTAGATTCTAATAAAAGCTACATGCTAAATAGAAAAAGGGAAGGGGATAAAATATCAATCTGGATACAAGAAGTTGAAACCGGTACGGTTGTTTCGCAGGTTCTTACAGATGAGCTTAGTCGCCCTTTACAAATTGATAATGAGCTAAGAAAAAGACAATGTCGTTCTGGTTCAATATAAGCTGAAATATAAGCTGAGTAATCAAAGCTCTTAATATTTAGTATGCCGTTTATTCCTTGCTAAATATTTATTCAAAGACCTGTTTTAAATAAACAGGTCTTTGAATGTGATAGCTCAATTCTACCAACTATACGTTGCGCTTAACGTATATTGCTCACCTCGCCCTGGTGTACCTGGTATTTCTTCAAACGACTCATCCCATAAGTTATCTGCCGCTAAGGTGATAAATAAATTACTCAACTGTGGCGGGGTTATTTTAAGCGTTAGTTGGGTAAATAACGCGTTGTCACTGCCGTTTCTAAGTGCATTTTTGTGTTGTGTACGCCATTCGTTATCTATTCTAAATTCTAAAATATCAGTTGGGTTGTACACAGCGCCAATTGTTAAACGGTGATCAGGAAAGTTTAACGCGTAAAAGCTGGCATCAATATCGGCTGCGCCGTAGTTTTCTGATTTATGTAAATACGTGTAGCTTGCTATAAGTTTTGCTGTATCAAAGTGCTTAGTCGCTAAAAATTCAACCCCAGCTGTATCAATATCAACCGGGTTTGCAAAGCGCGCTGATGTTGAATCAAAATTAAAGGTCCAATCGGTTAAGTTATTATCTTTTCGATAAAAAATAGCCGAATTTAACTGCCAGCTTTGTTCTTCAAGCAATAACCCTAGCTCTAAGTTTGAAGTGGTTTCGCGCTCAAGATTGTAATTACTTCTAAATAATCCCCCAGAATCGCTGCCGCCAANGTGTAGCCTGCAACTTGGCTCGCCTGCGCGTATGATAAATAAATAGTTTGCGCTGTGCCGTCACTATTTTGGGTGTTTAAGGTTATATCACCAATAGCTGATACTTCAGCGTCATCACGATTTGTATCGTCGTAGGCTGCGCCTAAACGAAAGGTAAGTTGTTGGTTTTTTTGCGCTATTGTGTATTCAGGCAATATACTCAGCTTATAATACTTTCGTGAAGTAAAGTTGTTTTCAAGTGTTGTTGATTCTATCGAGTCATCAATAAATTGTGCAGAGTAATTTATTGCCAGTGCATCGCTTTGTTCATGACGACCTGAAAGTCCAAGCGATTTAACTTCGCTTTTATGAAAAGCTTCAAATGCACTTGGATTTTCGCGCGAGTAAATATAGTGATCGTCATGGGTACGATAATAAGCAGATACTTCAAAGTGACTGTTATCAGCGTAGCTTTGCTTGTGGTTAAGCATCCAAAGGCGGGTTTCTAAATCTTCAGTTTCGTTAACGCCAAAAGGAGTGTACAAGTTAGGCCAGCCAAAAAACTTATCTTGTGAGCCAAAAAACAAATCTGTTTGGCTGTGCTCGCTTGCTAATTGCACACGAGCTGAGGCGCGCGAAAAGTCATGATCGCCATTATCAATGGTGCCATCACTTTGCGAGTGAGAATACTCACCTTCAAAGCCCAGAGTGTAGTTAGTTAAGCTATCAATTTGTGTGTTTTTAGCAGCGTGAATACTTTGCAGATTAAAGTCGTTTGTGCCAGTACCAAGCGATACACTACCGCCAGTTATAATTGGTTTCCAACCAAACGAAACCGTACCAACAGAGCTGTTCATACCATAAAGTGCGTTATCAGCACCGGTTAACACATCTGGACCGCTTAGCATTTGCGGTGCAATGGGTATTTCAGCAAAATAATGCCCAGATTGCGGGTCAAGTAGAGTAGCGCTTCCTACTCTAAAGCCGGTGTTTTCAAAAATCCCACCACGAATAGTTACATCAGCTTGCGCCTCAGCCATATTACGCGATTGAAGATCAACACGTGGGTCGTACTCTAAATTAGAAATAGGCGAGTCGAATGTACCTACAGGCAGTTTATTCGCAGTAGGTGAAGCTTCAACGGTTATCTGTTCGATTGTTGACTCATCAGATAGCGTATTAGCAGTAGCAAATGCAGTCACGCTGCATAATATTGCAGGTATTATAAGGTGTGGTGTGCGATTCATGTGTTTCTCGTCATTTTTTATTTGTAGCTGCGGTTACAATTAAATTCAAAGCTTATATTTGAGCATGATAAAATAACTAAATGTAACAGCAGTCATTTTGTGCGCGATTGTACATTAATTTGTTAATAACTGCATTTGATAACCATTTACGTAATACCGACTTTATTAAAAACATGGTCATTCTATCGTATTAAATAGCGCACTCACTGCGTTAAAAATTATTTATATAGAACAACTATATGTCATAATTTTCGCCTTGTTATTGCGCTATTTTCTTGGCGCTTTAATAGAACACTATTTTAATGCAATCGGTATAATTACTTATTAGGTAACATTTATAATGGATACTAAAGAATATAATACTATTTACTTTGCTGGTGGCTGCCTGTGGGGTGTACAAGAATTTTTAAAGCACTTACCTGGTGTAATAAGTACTGAAGCAGGGCGGGCTAATGGAAAAAATGATAATACACAAGGCGATTACGATGGTTATGCCGAATGCGTAAAGGTCATTTTTGATCCAAAAGCGGTTAGCTTGAACGAGCTATTTGGCTTCTTTTTTGAAATTATTGACCCGTATAGCATTAATAAACAAGGGAATGACGTAGGCCCCAAATACCGAACTGCCATTTATAGCAAAAGCCAAGATCATTTAAAGGTCGCTAGCAATTATATAAGCCAGCGAAGTGATGCTGATAAAATTGTGGTAGAGGTAGAGCTGTTAACTAACTATGTGCCAAGCGATCCTGAGCATCAAGACCGTTTAACTAACCATCCTGATGATTACTGCCATATACCGCTTGAGTTATTGCATAAGTATAAATCGTAAATTTGACGCGGTGTTTTTTGTAGACGTGCAGTTTGCTGACGTGACGAGCGCAGCTCGTAATTTAAGATGGAATATAGCGCTATAAAGTAATTAGAAGCTATCGCTTCTCGCGCAAGCAAGCTTAGCGCCTACAGGTAAAGTTTAATCCGGTATTTTGTAGACGTGACGAGCGTAGCTCGTAATTACTTAAGTCTGTAAGCCCCAAAAACAATCACCCACAAAAAAGCTCACGTACTGTGAGCTCTTTTAAAACTTACTTATAGCTAATTTTAACTTATTGCTGCTTTTGCGGCGGGAAGTTACTTAAAATTTCGCTCACTGTTTTATTAATTGATGCTTCACGTTGTTCTGGCGATTGGTTTTTCTTTAATCGACCTTCTTTCGCGCCGCGCCATACTAGTTGGTTTGATTCACGGTCTACAATATCAATAATCAGTGTGCCCACTTCGTATTCACGCGCGGTTGTATCACGTTGAAAACCAGTACCCCAATAACCCCAATGCGGGCGGTAGTTTACATTAAATGTATCTACTTCAAGCTCTTTATCAACCGATGCATGATAGTTAACAAGTACATCAGCATCTGCTGCATCAACTAAGCTCATACCTAGTGTTTGGCTCAGCTCAGCTTTAACGGCAGTGCGAACACGTTTTTCCATTAGGCCATTAATTTGGTAGTTATTTGTGTCTTTAGTTAGGCTGGCGTTTTCTACCCAAGCAAATGTTTTAAAATTACTAAAGTTGGCTGATTTATCGTAATCCCAATCAGGGGTTTGTGTACAGGCTGTAAGAAGTGCTAGCGCTGCAACAATAAGTATATTTTTCATTACGTTTGCTCCAATAAAATGCATTAATTCAAAATAACACACATAGTTTAAATGTGTATTATTTAAACGTCCTAAATATTAGTCTAATAGTCGAGCCTTAACGGCCAATTAATTGTGTTCAACTTCAATCCAATCTTTTTCATCTACCCAGTTTTGTGCACCGTCTTTTACCGAGCGAATAGGCACAATGTAGTCACAACTTATTTGCGGCTTAACTGAGGCAAATATAGGCACAAAACCAAAGCTTAGTGCGGTTTCTATAATCGCTTTTTGATTTTGTGGGTCAATGTCGGCCGCTTCATCTATATAAATTGGTATACGGTATAGGTTTTGTTCCTGATCGCTTAATAAGTAACGAATAAACAACATGCCACATAATAACTTAATCGTAATACGTGTGCCGTTTGAACCCGCCGAATCTATTTTTTCAAAGTGTTCGGTTTCACCTGCGCGGTTAACTACTTCAAATCGAATATCAAATAAATCGGTAAGTGTTAAGCCCGCTTTATCTGAGGCGAGTTTAATTAAGTGATCTTTTGCTTCGTTTACCGCACTTTCGCTGTAAGGTTCTTGGCTAAGTAAATCAAGCGTGTCGCCTTGCTCAAACTGATGCGACGTGCTGATAATGGTATCTATACTATCAACCAGCATTTTGCGCGGTATGACGTTAATTTTAAACGCTTGCAGGTTTGAAATACGGTGCTGGCTTATGCCTTTATTAAAGCTATTCATTTCGCGGCGAAGTCGGTCTAAATCTTCTCGCAAGCCTTTTATAGTTGCGGCCACTTCGGTAAGCGCAACGCGTGCTTGGCGCTCAACAGCATCGCGTTCGTTATCAATATTATGAAAGGCGCTTATTAGCTTTTGGTATTTAGTGTATTCGTCATTTTCGTTGTCGAATTTAGTAATACCCGCGTTATATACATGCAAATAGGTATTACGCACGTTTATGTCAAAATTACGCAGTTCTTGGCAGTCTTTATTAAAATGATGAACAAGGTCGCTTAAGTTATCAAAGTCGACCGTAATATCAATCATGTATGGAGTTACTTTACCGCTGTATAAATCAAGCGTGTGATCAATTCGCTCGCTCTTAACTTGGCGTAATCGCTCAGTTTGGCGATTAATTTGCTCTTGTTTCGATTTAATTAACGAGCGACGATCGGCAATTGAGCCGCTATTTTTTTGAATATCTTGCAAGTAGTCGTCAACTTGTTCGCGCTCAGCTAATAACTGCTCTTTTAGCATGGCTTGCGCTTCAACCGATTGCTGCATTACCTCAAACTGCTCTAAGCGTTTTAGCGCGCCCTCTGCGCTCATAAGCTCATCGTATAACGCGTCTTTTTCTTTTTGCTTGTCGGCAACGTTTGCAGCAACATCGCGCTGTTGCTTAAACTCTTTAAGTGAATGCTCAAGTGCATTTAACTGAGCGGTTAATTGCTCTTTGTTTTCGCCGCTTTGCATTTGCACAGGCGAGAGCTTTTTAAGCTTAATGCTCGCACCTGGTAGCGTTAAGACGCCGCCTTTAACGTTTTCACTTAATAGCGATAAAAATTCCCCAAACGCGTCTTCGTCATCAATGGTTATATCGCCATTAGTGGTGGTTGCAAACGAGAGAATATCTGGGTTCAAAATCCGCGATATTTCTTCTACTTCTTTTAACGAGAGGTCTTCGCGCATGCGGGTAAACAAATTAAATTCAAGATTTTTAAGTTGCAGCTTTAGGCTCTTAATTTGTTTTTGTGTTTCGCTGATGCGGTAGTCAAGCGTGTGCAGGCTTTGCCCTTGTGCGCTAGTTATAGAGTGCGAAAGCGACTCGTAATCTTGCTTTAACTGAGTCAGGCTGGTTTTAAGCGTGGCTTTATTTACCAGTTCAAATTCACTTTTAAGCGCATCGTAATCTAAAAACCACTGCTCAATTTGTGTTTGTCTGCGCTCTATATCGCGCGATTGCTGTACGTATAGGCTTTGCTTTTGCTCAAACTCGTGTTTTTCGTGCTCTATATCTTCAAGGGCTATGGCAAGCTCAGAGAGTTGCGACTCTTGATAGGTATCAAAATCAATCAGTGCTTGGTCAATTTTAGGCGCGTATGCGGCTAATTTACCTTTAAGCACGGTTTGGTTTTCAAGCATTGATTCAAGCGCTGCTATTGGCTCTTGCATTGACTCAAGGGCTTTTAATTCGCGTTTTGAGCGATTTACTTTATCAAACGAGCGACGCCATACTTCATAAAAGTCGACTTTAGAGTTCGACATATGGCGTTCAAACACGCGTAACATAAAGCGTTTTACGTCGCTTGCGCCTAATTTGTGTAAGTTAAGAATACGTCTAAATATTTCTTTATAAATAGAGGAGTCTTGGACATTATTAAGCGGGATCATTTTTAGGTTAATGTCGCCGTCAAAAGGCGTTGCGCCGCCAGTAAGTAGCGCGTTTAACTCTTGTGCTTTAAGCTCAATAGGGTTGTAGTTAAGCGATTTTAAATGGTTGAACAGCTTGGTAAATTTAATAATAGTTTTACCTTGCGTGTACTGCTCTAAATCAAGCTTTCCTTGGTAACAAAAGTACTGATGCGCGTAACCGGCAATTTTACCAAGGCCTGCCACGCCTATTACTACCGAGCCATGAGGCAAGTTAGCTTCTAGTAAAATGTACGACTGATCGGATGAAAAATAAAACTTACGGGTTTCATCTAAATCGTGTCCGTCCCATTCTGTTAAGCGTAAATCGTTAATAAGCGGAAACTGCAGGGCGTTAATAACCGAGCTTTTACCGGTGTTATTGGGCGCGCAAATAGAGCTGCTTTTATCAAGCGGGATCACACATTTTGCATAGCCTGCGGTGTTAAGTAGGGCGAGTTTGCTTAGTCCGTATAGATTTTTCATTCCTCGTCCTCTGTAATGTAGGTTTCTTCGTTTACTTCCATGAGTGCATCTATGTAGCGGTGAATTGGTGCTTGTAGCATAAAGCCGCCTTCTACTTCACGGGCTAAACCTAAGCGCACCATGCGCAGGTAAACGTCTTTACGCAAATCCGATCCCGAAAATATCTCAAGCTGATCAAACAAATGTTTGTTAATTTGCACCAGCGTTTGCATAAGCTCTAAATCGTTTACGTCGTCAAACAATGCGCGCATTGGATCTTTACCCGTATTGGCGTAGTGCTCAATTAAAATGTAAATGGTGAGTGCGATAGCGCGAGATATTTTGCCCATATTGGGTGTGCTTTCGTCGCTACCAAAATAATAAAAGCCACGGCTATCGTGTTTTAAATCGTTACCTAAAGCGGTAAATAGGGCGGTGTAGTCTTCTATGTGTTGGTCAAGCTCTTGCCACATTACGTTGTCTTGCTCGCAAATGTGATAACCCGCTACTAATTTTTTATTAATGGCTTGTAGATGAGTTAGCTCGTCTAAGTTTATGTGTGTCATGGTTTATTTACCTGCCTTTGGATCTGGCTGAGGCTCTGAATTAAATGGATATAAAGAAAAGTGCTGACCGGCAATTTTTACGCGGGCTTTTTCATCGCTTTGAATTATTTTAATATCGCTGTCGCTGACCAATTTTTGATACAAAAATAGCATTTCGTCGGCATCGAGATCTGGATAGCTTTCGTCTAAAAATTGCAGCAAGGGCTGCGGCTTTTTGCGTTTTTTATTAAAGCGCTTAGCAAAGCTGGTTTTAACATCGTTGTAGTCAGGAATATTAGGCGTAACAAATGCAGGCACGTCTTGCTGGTCAGGCAATTGGTATTCTTCGTGTTCAAATTCAACCAAGCTTGCCATATAAGCCACAATATGGCGTTGCTGACCAAGCGAATATCGCTGCGCGTCGCTTACAAAATGTGGTTGCACAGCACTTAGCATATTGTCTACGCCATTTTTACGTACAAGCCCAAGTACTTTGGCTGCTTGGCGAGTAATTAAGTTATTACGGCGAAGCTCCTCGCGCAGTGGCATAAGCATATCGGCACTTTTACGTAAGCTTTCTCGGCCCATTAAATGCATTTCGAGTATACGGGTACGTAATTGCTCCAGCATACGTTTATCGTTATACGCTTTACCTGAGCGCTCAATGTGCAGTATTTGCTTACTTATTTGCTCTTCAATGAGGGTAAAACACGCATGAAACTCACCACGAATATCAACCATTTCAAGCATTGGCTCTATGTATTCGTCAAAGGCTTCTATTACCGCTTTGTAACGCTTTTGCAGCGATTGCACTGCATTATTTGATTTGGCTTGTTCAACAATATTTAAAATAGCGTTTTCGTTGTGCGTATAGAGCTTCATTATTTTACGCACCCGATCATCCATAATGCGGCTGTAGCGGCGCAAATCGTCAAAGTCTTCTATTTCGCCAGCGTTATCTAGGCGGTTACCTAAACGTGCAAGGTCGTCGACTAATACGCTAATTTCTTGCGCTAAACCTAAATGCTCTTCTTGCAGTAAAAAAGTAGCAAAATCAGCAATAGCACGATTTATTTCAAGCTGAGAGGATTTAGCCAGTGGAATTAAAATATCTTGGTTTAACAAACGATTTGTTTCTTTATAAATGCGTTCGTTTGACCACGTAGGCTGCTTTTGCTTAATCGCGTTTTGTACGTCTTTTAGGCTAAAGTCAGCCATTTTAAAACGTTTAAATAATAGCTCTAATACACCCCAATGTTCGGTTATGGTGTTTAGCAGCTTTTTAGCTGGGATCATAAGGGGTTACAACATCCTAGTATTTTATTATTGAGTTCTTTTAGAAGACTCATTATTACGTATTTTTAATTAACCTTGTCTGTATATAGTATTCGTTTTTAAGACCATTTAATAATAGTTTTTGCATAGAGGCAGTGCTAAAATTCGCGCCGAAAATAGGCACATGAAATGGAATGTTATTTGTGTGTTCTTTAAAACTATATCAAAGGTTGTTTAACTACCATGGTTTCCTCGATTATTCTAACCCTGATAGCGATTGCATTTTTACTGATCGTTATAGAAGATATAATCCATGTCAATAAAGCTAAAACCACGCTGTTTTTTGGTACGCTTTGCTGGATTCTTCTTTTTATATACCCCCTACACGGGCAAAGCCCCGATACGATTCAACATCTTTTAAATGAAAATATTTTAGAAATTGCCTCGCTATGGCTATTTTTAATGGCTGCAATGACCTTTGTCGCGTATTTAAATTCAAAGGGGTTTATAGAAAATATTGTGCACCGTGTTATGCCAAAAAGTATTAGCGAAAAAAAGCTCATGTTTTTGGTGGGTGGTTTTGCGTTTTTGTTTTCGTCGATTTCAGATAACGTAACAGCGACGCTTATATCGCTTGCGGTTGTTATGTCGTTAAAGCTTGAACCTAAAAAACTCATTAAATACGCCACGCTTATTGTGTTTGGAGTGAACTCAGGTGGGGTATCGCTAATAACAGGTGACGTAACCACACTAATGATATTTTTAGATGGCAAAGTAACCATTGCTCATTTATTACTACTTATAGCGCCAGCACTTGCAAGCGTTATGCTGCTTGCTGCGTTACTGTCTATAGGTATGAAAGGGCGTGTTGAGTTTGCTAGTGCAGGTAAAACCCGCATTGAAAAAACCGACATAACCATTGCTGTTATATTTTTATCTACCGTAGTGAGCACACTTACGTTGAGTGTAATTTACAGCGTACCGCCTTTATTAACCTTTTTGTTTGGCTTATCAGTGATGTTTTTAGTGGCGCAATTTTTAATGCGCAAAAAAGACATAAACAAAGACATAATCGATTTTGTTCGCGATATAGAATACGACACATTATTGTTTTTTGTAGGTGTACTTTTACTTGTAGGCGCACTTAAAGAAATTGGTATGTTGAGTAAATTTACCGACCTATACACGGTAATGGCACCAGAATACGCAAACTACTTAATGGGCATATTATCAGCTGGGGTCGATAACGTACCGCTTACCGCTGCATTATTAAAAGCCAATATAGTAATGAGCCAACAACATTGGTTGTCGTTTACGTATGCAACGGGTGTGGGCGGTTCAATGCTTATTATTGGTTCGGCTGCGGGCATTATTGCCATGAGTAAAGTTAAAGCGCTTACCTTTATGAGCTACTTGCGTTTATCGCTGCATTTATTAATTTGTTACACGGTTGGATATGCGGGCTCGTATTACATGGGCAGTTTTATTTAACTCATAAATTATTAAATGCTTGACAGCTAGACGTCTAAACGATAACTTTCAAAGCCCCGCTACTTAGTGGGGTTTTGTTTTATTAGCCACTGGTTAATAAAGCATTCAGAAGAGGTGCGATACTTAGGTACTTAATGTTAGGCGACGAAAGCCGATGATCATTAAGGAGGGAAGTACTCGCCGAGGAAAATAATGGTACGTCGTCATTGTTTTTCGGTTTATGGGGCTGAATCCTCAAAACTGTCACCAATATAGGTGGAGAGCTTCTGGCAGTGGACTTATCTTCAAGCATTCCTTTGCCAAGTTCTTCTTGTTTTATTGCGGTTTGGATACCGCGAAAGGAGACTAAATGACTACCCAATCAGTGCCACAAACAGTATCAGGCGCAAAATCAGATTACATCGTTGCCAAATTTGGTGGAACAAGTGTTGCAAATTTTGAAGCGATGAGTCGCTGTAGCGAAATTATTGTTGCAGATAAAAGCGTACGTATTGTTGCCGTGAGCGCCAGTGCCGGCGTAACTAATCACTTAGTTGCACTGTGTAAATCAAGCATTACTCCTAGTGAGCGCCAAGAACATATAAATGGCGTGCTTGCTATTCAACAAACTATTTTAGATGAATTATCGCTAGATGCCGATTTAGCGGTTGGCTTTAACGAAACCCTAAAAGCATTTCAAACATTGGCTCAAGAGCCACTAACAACCGATCAGCAACACGACGAGCTACTTAGCTTTGGTGAGCGTTTATCGTCGTATTTGTTTGCTCAGGTACTGCGTTTACAAGGTTTAAATGCCGATCGCTTTGATGTGCGCAAGGTGCTTAAAACCGACAGCCAATTTGGTAAAGCAACGCCCAATGTTGCAGCCACAGCGCAAGCTGCTAAAGAACATTTAATTCCGTTATTAGACGCTCAAGTAATTGTAACTCAGGGATTTATTGGTAGTGACGAATACGGTCACACCACAACGCTAGGACGTGGTGGTTCTGACTATAGCGCTGCATTACTAGCTGAAGCGATTAACGCTAAAAGTGTGCATATTTGGACCGACGTAGTGGGCATTTTTAGCACAGACCCGCGTTTGTGCGCAAAAGCGACGCCTATTGCACGCTTAAGTTTTGACGAAGCCGCTGAAATGGCAACCTTTGGCGCAAAAGTATTACACCCAGCAACTATTTTACCAGCGAGCCGTAGCCACATTAACGTGTTTGTAGGTTCTAGCCGCGAGCCAGAGCGTGGCGGTACGTGGATTGAGCGCGAAAAATCGCAGCAACCAGGTATACGCGCAGTAACGCAACGTAAAAACCAAATATTGCTTACGCTTAAAAGCCCAGAAATGCTACTAGCAAGCGGCTTTTTAGCACGCGTATTTACACTATTAAGTGAATACAATATATCGGTAGATTTGGTAACCACATCAGAAATCAGTGTAGCTATAACGCTTGATAACGCGCAAAACGCCTCGCGCCCAGAGCTTGATCAAAAATGCCTAGATAAGCTTGCAGAATTTTGCCATGTTTCGGTAGAAAACAACCTAACATTGGTGGCACTTATTGGCTCTGAGATTCAATTACGCCAACACGAAATGAACTTAATGAGTGTACTAAAAGACTTTAATATTCGATTAATTTGTCACGGTGCAAGTAAGCACAACTTGTGCTTTTTAGTAGAGCAAACTGAGTCAGATAACGTAGTACAGTCTATTCATAGCCGTTTATTAGAAAATAATTTTGCTGCGTAAATAACGGTTATTCAGGAAAATTACCTAGTAAAATCACTTAACAAAATTGATTAATAAAGTCATTTAATAAAAAGCATCGCCAGTCGGTGCTTTTTTTATGCACCACACTTACATCAAAACAAACATTGCTGTCACAGCTATCAACTACAGTAACGCGATTACTGCAAGCACTCAGCTTTGCACTATTTAATTCGTCAAACACATTAGGGCTAAGTAATTTTGCAATAGGGCGGCTGGTGGCTTTAGCAATTGACTCTTTTAATGTCCAAATTCTAAAAAATGTATCTGCTTGGGCTTGGGTATTAGTGGGCTTGGTGATAAGTGTAATTTCATCATTATGATAAAAATGCTTAGCAAGCTTTTCAAACGGGCGCTTTAGGCTTACTTTTTCAATATCAAAACCAAACTCACTTTTATCAAAATTTAGCGCGGCCCCAACCAAACCATGTGAGTGCGAAATACAGGTATTAATAACATCACCACTTACATGTACTTGCAGCTTTGAGCTTGCTTCGTCAAATTCGGTACTCATTTTATTAAGGGCTACGTGCGCATGTTGCGGCTGCGCTACTTTAATAAGGTGTTTTAACAATAACCGCGTTGCTAAATACTCTTGCTTAGCTTGTGGGCTTTTACGGCGGTTTATAATAGTTAATTCAAATGGGCTTAAGCAATCGGGCAAATTAAAGTCACTAAGCTCAAGTGTTTTAGCATTAAATAATAAAATACTGTTACTCGCAAAAGACAAATTTGCCAATTGAGTTGAAGTAATACTCAAGGCGTTTTTAAAATAGTGTTCAGTCATAAAAGCCCTAAAGCAAAAGAAGTCGCTGATATTGTGAGCGGTTAGCGCCACTAATAAAGGCTGGGTACAATTTTATTACTCAGCTGGCATGAAATATGGTTTAATTCACAATAATCAAAATAATAACAGATTTGTAGATGTATGGCACAAGTGCGTGATGGGTTTCAAAGCCGACTTGGTTTTGTTTTAGCCGCTGCTGGCGCAGCAGTGGGTTTGGGTAATATTTGGGGTTTTCCTACGCAAGCGGCCAACCATGGCGGCGGTGCTTTTTTACTGGTTTATTTTATTGTTATATTTTTACTTGCGCTACCTGCGCTGTATACCGAACTTTATTTAGGTCACAAAGCACAAGCTAACCCGGTAAAAGCATTGGGCGATGCATGGCAAAACACTAGCCGTAAAGTAGGTGCAGCAGCCGGTTACATAGGCCTTGCGGGCGCAGTTGTTATGCTAAGTTTTTATTCAATAGTGGCAGGGTGGATGCTCTCGTACGCTATTGAACCCATAACAACCTTTTTAGGTTTCACAGGCGCAAGCGAATTTTTACATAGCGACTCAGTGCTGCGTAATTTTGTATTTACGCCGCTTATGCTTATTTTAACTGCCAGTATTATTTTAAAAGGGGTTAAATCGGGAATCGAAACTTGGTCGCGCCGTTTAATGCCACTGTTACTTGTGCTGCTAGTTGGTTTAATTGCCTACATTGCAACACTTGATGGCGCAAGCGAAGGCTTTGCCGCGTATTTAATTCCTGATTTTAGCCAAATACTTGACCCTAACTTAATTATTGCCGCAATGGGGCAAGCGTTCTTTTCGCTCTCGTTAGGTGTGGGCTGTATGATGATTTACGGCTCGTATTTACAGCCAGATGCTAATTTACCAAAGCTCACAGCCGGTGTTGCACTACTTGATACTGGCGTTGCTTTTTTAGCTGGGTTACTTATTATTCCTGCTATTTATGTGGCGCAGCACAACGGTGTTGAAGTATTTAGTGGCGGTAAACTGATTGGCGAAGGGCAACTTATTTTTGCTATTTTACCTGAGCTATTTAGCACCATGGGCGAAATTGGCTTATTAGTTGGTTTATTGTTTTTTGTATTAATGTCTATCGCATCGGTTACGTCAACTATATCGACCACTGAAATTCCGGTAGCGTTTTTAGTCGAAAATCACAACGTTAGCCGCACCAAAGCAACATGGGCAGTGAGCGCCGTTGTACTTGTGTGTGCAAGCGCAATTATACTAAATTTTGATTGGTTATTTGGCTTAGTTATTATGCTATTTACTCAATATCAATTGCCGCTTATGGGCTTGTTTTACTTTATTACAGTAGGGTGGATGTGGCAGCGTGGTAATAAATTACATCAAGCAACAACCGGCGTACATTACTGGTTTGCTCAGTATATTCGTTTTGTTTGCCCAATATTAATGACCTTGGTATTTGCAAACGTTGCCTTTGGTTAATTTTATCTGAGCCTAAAAATAGATTAATAAAGCGAAGTGAGTTTAAAACGCACTTCGCTTTTTTTGTGCCTGTTATTTAGGTATAGCCAAGAACTTTATAAAACCTCATTAGTTAGAGGCCTACCTTCACTTACTTCAAGCGCGTTAAATACGGTTGTGTTTGCTATTTCGGTGAGTGCTTCTTGTGTAAAAAAGCCCTGATGCCCCGTTACTAATACATTTTTAAAGCTCACTAAGCGCGAAAATATATCGTCTTGGTTTATTTCGTCGCTGTGGTTTTTAAAAAAAAGCTCCGATTCTTGCTCGTAAACGTCGAGTCCCAGGTAACCTAGCTTTTTAGTTTTAAGCGCGCTAATACACGCGTTACTATCAAGCAATGCACCGCGAGAAGTGTTAATGAGCATAACGCCGGTTTTCATTTTACTAAATGCCTCATCATTTATTAAATGATGAGTTTGTTCCGTTAATGGGCAATGCAAAGAAATCACATCGCTTTGGCTAAGCAAGGTGTCTATATCGGTAATTGTATAATTGCCAGGTTGCGCGTATGGGTCGCACACTAATACTTTAGCGCCAAAGCCGTTTAAAATGTTGCACAGCGCAAGGCCAATTTTACCGCAACCTACAATACCCACGGTTTTATAGTGCAAGTTAAAGCCTAGTAATCCGTTTAAATCAAAGTTGTCTTCGCGTACGCGGTTATACGCTTTATGGGTTTTACGGCTAAGCGTTAGCATAAGTGCAATACAATGCTCGGCTACTGCTTCTGGGCTGTAAGCTGGGACGCGTAATACCTTTAAGTTATGTGCTTTTGCTGCAGGTAAATCAACATTATTAAACCCCGCACAACGCAGCAAAATAGTATTTATGCCTTGGCTTGCCAGTTGTTCAATAACCGTGGCGTTTACGGTGTCGTTAACAAATACGCATATGGCATCAAACCCGTTTGCTAAAATAGCCGTTTGTTCGCTCAGGGATTGCTCAAAATACGTTATTTTTATATCACGATGATCGCGTGTACTTTGTTCAAAAAAAGGCAGTTCGTACTTTTGAGTACTAAAAAAAGCAACATTCATGGTAATAGCCTCGACGCTTAATAAGTATCAATACAATAAACTACTTTATAAACCTATGCTTTAGTAACACGCATTTTATTGATTTAAATTAAGCCTTAGCTGGCGTAAACAAAGATATTTTTGATGCTACCTTTTTACCACCTCTTGCAGCGCTTAACTTTGCGGCTTGCAGTAAGTTACTTTCTATTACTTGTTTAAGTGTTTCGGGCTTAGTACGCGGTGCATAGCGAGCAACAAGTTGCCCTTGTGAATTAATTAAAAACTTAGTGAAATTCCATTTAATTGCGCGGTTTTGCGAAATACCCCGCGTATGCGACTTTAAATAATTAAACAACGGATGTGTTTCTGGCCCGTTTACCATTACCTTACCAAATACCTCAAACGAGATATTAAATTGATCTTGGTAAAAGTCTTTAATGGCTAAATTATCAAGCGGCTCATTTTGGCCAAACTGGTTACACGGAAACGCTAGTACAGTAAAACCATTGCTTTTGTATTGCTGGTAGAGCTTTTCGAGTGCGTTTAATTGCACCGAAAAATTACACTTACTCGCTGTATTAACAATAAGGACGGTTTTGCCCTGTAACTGGCTAAGAGGAAAATTTTCGCTGTTATAAAGTGGTGCATTAAATTGATAAATACTGTCCATAGGTTACCTACTTACCTTTCCCGTTAAGGAAATTTTATAAAGACTTTCATTCGCTTTTTTATCGACCGGTTGACATAATCGAGGTCTAGTTTCTAAGTTATCAGTTAAATAGGTCATTTTTATGTCAATGAAAGTCGCATTTATAGGTTTAGGCGTAATGGGTTACCCAATGGCGGGGCATTTAGCAAAAGCAGGGCACAGCGTATGGGTTTATAACCGCACTCAAGCTAAAGCTCAAACGTGGACTGCAGAACATTCAGGAAGCTTTGCATCAACCCCGCGCGAAGCTGCCAGCAATGCCGATATTGTATTTATGTGTGTTGGGAATGATGACGATTTACGCTCAGTAGTGTATGGCGACGACGGCGTGTTAGCGGGCATGTTACCGCACACTGTTTTGGTTGATCACACCACAACTTCTGCCGAAGTAGCACGTGAAGTGGCTG
>NZ_AUTL01000234.1:0-11214 GCF_000498015.1 Pseudoalteromonas sp. TAE79 | reverse complement strand
AGATTATCTTCCCCTTAGTCAGGGTGATAAGGCATCTTTCAGCCTATCGGGTTTGCCAGCTTCGCTGGGCAAACAAAAAACCCAGTACGAATACTGGGTTTAGAGTAAAAAGTGTAAAGAATCTAATTACCTTTACACTGTAAAGGTTGGGACACTAAAATGGTTCCACATACTTAAGAGCAAAATAATTAATGTAAAGTTTCATAAAACCCCAATAAAAATAACGCACTGAAAATATTATTACCAAAAAAAATGCGGTAATGTAAAGTATTTTGTAAAATATAACTCAAATCAAGCAACAAATTTTAGAAAAGTCCAAGAACGGAGTAACTAGGATTGTAGCAAAGAAAAGTTGATATTGCCGTATTTGTTTATTTACTTTCGAGAAATCGAACAATTGCAAAATCCGGCTCACCTGAACCGCTGAGCCAATTTTTTAGGACCACCAATCTACTTTGTTTGGACCACTCAGTCATTTATACTGGACCATTCTGGTTCTGGCAGAAAACTATTTTCTAGTCATCACACATGAGAGGTCGTCGCTTCGTAATGACCAATCATGATCTGTATCTGATCATCATTAAATGATTAGCACCAGTGACCACAAAATAATGACTTAGTGATCTTCCCCCGATTTTGTAGACACTCAGCTTGCCTCTGAATATAATTTTTCATATTCATCAGGGGATACATTACCAAGGTGGCTATGCAGTCGTGTTCGATTGTAAAACATTTCTATGTAATCAAACAAATCAGCTCTTGCTTCGCTTCGGTTTGCGTACACTTTTCGTTTCACTCGTTCCGTTTTGAGTGAGTGAAAAAAGCTTTCTGCCACAGCATTATCTAAGCAATGGCCTCGGCGGCTCATACTCGGTATGAAGTTATGTACTTTTAAAAAGTCTCGATAATCCCCACTGGCATATTGGCTGCCTTGGTCGCTGTGCACGATGACTTGTGTTGCCTTAGGTCGTCGCCATACTGCCATGAGCAATGCCTTAACAACGATATCTAGGGTCATCGTCGGTTGCATTGACCAGCCAATCACTTTGCGCGAGAACAGGTCTAATACGACGGCTAAATACAACCAGCCTTCGTAGGTTTTGATATAGGTGATATCCGCCACCCACGCCTTATCAGGCTCGCATACCACAAACTGTTGCTGTAAATGATTATCGGCCGTCACTGATGGTGTCGTGGATTTAAAATAACGTCGTTTGTAGCCAATATTGGCTTTGAGTTTGGCTTGCTTCATCAGCTTCGCTATACGGTTTTCACTGCACTGCTCGCCCTGTCGTTTAAGCTCGTGGGTGATACGCGGACTGCCATACACGCCACCACTTTGCACATAACTTGCCTTAATGCATTCAAGCAAACGGACATTCTCTTGCTCTGCTTTTGATATAGGCTCTTTCAGCCACGCGTAAAAACCACTGCGGTGAACATTTAACACCCTGCACATCGTATTAACGCGGTAAACGTGGAGTCGTGATTTTATGAACGTGTACCTTTCTTTGACTCGCTTGCAAAGTACACTGCGGCCTCCTTTAGGATATTACGCTCTTCTGTCAGGCGCTTAACTTCTGCTTTAAGTTGACGTATTTCTTCTTGCTCTGCCGACTGACTGGCGGGCACTTTGGCCTTACTGACCCAGTAATAAAGAGACTTATCAGAGATACCCAACCGTTTGGCAATATCAGGAACAGAATGGCCTTTTTCAACCACTTGGCGAACGGCTTCTTGTTTAAATTCGTCGGTGTATTTTTTATTCATAACACGTTTTACCTTACTTCGGTTTCTAAGTAAAAAGTGTCTACGGTTTTAGGGGAAGATCACATCGGTCGCAGAAAAAAGAGCTTGCGGTTTGAGGGGATTCCAAGAGGTTCAGCTCGAACATTATTTTGGTAACAAAAGCCCCGCCAGATAGTGGTTGGGGGCTGAGTTAAAGTATTGTAAATCGTCGTTTATGATGTCACTTGAACAAATTGAAAAACAATATCCAGATTGATATCTCCGCTGACTCGTATTCTATACAAAAACCCCTCATCACCAGAAAATACTAGGATATTTCCTTCTTTATCTAGATGCCCATATCCGTGAGTCGCCAAGAAATCTTCACCTCTGTTTGTTAGTCTATCAACTTCCACACTATCAATTAAAAAAGGTGAATCAATATCATATGAAGGATGTTCTGTTAAAAAACGTCGAACCTTTTTAAAAATTATCTTTTTAGATAAGACACCAAGCTCATGTTGTAAGATTAGTTCTATTTCAGCGGCATCATAATCATAATTAATTATCTCAATTTGAAAACAGGTAAAGTCAAAATTTAATAGTTCTTCTACACCATGCATAATTCTAATCCTTACTGATCAAGCTTTTCACCAGTATCATGATTATCTAACCCATCACCATGTTCCAGTTTATTTCGATCTTTGTCTAATCTCGGGCGGTATTTACCAGAGCCATCTTGTTTATCTTGCTTTTTACCTGTGACTTTTACATTACCATCTTTATCAATATGAACCCTACTTCCATCGGGATGATAATATTTCGAATTCCCACCTTCCGTTTTTCCTTTATCTTCAAATCCGTTTTCACCCAAAATTTCCGCAGCTCCTTGTGGTGTTTCTCCTGTCAAATCAGGTAAATTTCCAGCAGCTCCAAAATCTGACTCTGAGGATTCATTGAAAACGGAGTTTACAAAATTCTCAATCCCTGTCTTAATTTTTCCACAAAATTCAATACAGCCCAATGCTACTCCAACGGATGCCGCCGCATAAACCGCAACAGTACCAGTAGCTACACCAGCTTCAATAATGCAAGCATCAGGGCAACGTCCATCGGGATCAGTATATTTATATGGATTATTATTCGCATAAGCATAACGATTAAAGCTATGAGTTCCCCTAAACCCAACTGGATCATTCGAGTAAAAACGTCCTATAACTGGATCATAGTATCGTGCCTGCATATAAATTAGTACGAACTACGATCCATTAACCTTTGTAAGCAACACTAAGTTTTCAGATGCTTGACAAGTCTTTCAGGAACAAAGTAAATATTCTGCTTGGCCCTAGTACAAGCGACATAAAATTTGTTTTTTGTCTGGGGTTTTAACTCTTCTAACTTCCCACTTTGAAAAAGTTTTAGTGTTGTATTATTTAAAACAATACAAATATTTTCGAAACAATCTAATCCTTTAGTAGCTCCCCAATTTTCTGTATACCCCTTGTACTTTCGACTATCTTGATAAAATAATTTTGCTGTTTCCGTGCAATTCATTAAGTCAATAGCTTGGTTCTTACATTCAATAAACTCAATATGCGTCTGGTCGCTTCGATGTGAATCAATATGTATTGATAATTTTTCTGTAACAAACTTACAAACAATTGGGCTACAACGGTGGCTTTTAGACAACAATTCCTCATCGACTATATAACCAACTTTTGTAAATTTTGCTTTGTACTTTTCATAGCAATCATGAAGTGACTTATTAACATTTCCATCTCTAGACGTATCAAATGTATGTTGATAAAAGTCTCCCACAAATAACTGGCTTATATTTGCTGGAAAAATGCTTAATAAAAAGTTGAAATCGTGCCCTGCAAAGTCTTGAACCTCATCAATACAAATGCTGTCAAAATACTTTTCTATACGTTGAATAACTTCATCTATAATGCCCAGTTGTTCGATTAGCTTTGCTATTCTATTGGAGTACAACCTATTGTGGCTATCGATATAGAACCTACTATCATTTCGTTTCATTTTTAATGTATTAAATGGAGGGACATGCCAATTAATACCTTTAGTTTTAAGCTCGTGACCGTATAGAGGTCTAAAACAAAATGAATACAAGAATTGAAAGTATGAGTACACTTTAATTCCAGAAGGAATTTTACCAAACTTTTGCATTATCCTATGCTTCAGGTTCGATAAATTATTGTCCGTATAAGTTAATATCAGCGTTTTAGAATCACTTCTTAACTCATTTATTATATGACTTGTTTTACCTGAGCCTGCTACAGCAAAAACTACTCGTTTATCCATTGGAAAGCTCTTTTGATGTAGTCAGGTGTCTCAATATGGTCAGCTTTCTTATCTAATAACTCAAATGCACAGTCAGCCTTGTTTTTCAGCATGAATTCTTGAACAGACAAAGCCCTCCGGCCCGCCAACCAAAGTTCATCGCAAACATCTTGATTTAAAGAATATAGACAAACTTCAAACGTATTATTGGTATTATCATCATCGTAGAAAATACCGATATTATCAGCCCTGTAGTCAACATAACCATCAACGCAGTTTGCTTGATAGTCTCCATCGTTGTCACGTATCACAGCGGTTCGTATACCTAAGATTTTTGCTATGTCTAGATACCTTTTAAAACTTGTACCACCAACTGAAATAACATGAATATTATTTGCTTCTAATGTAGAGCCAGATACAGATGAATAGAGTGAATCCAAAAGGATATATTCAGCATCGCCTTCTACTAATATGACCTTTGCCGACAGTATAAATTCTAAAACATTATTGTCGGGTGCTTTCATGAAGAATTTAGCTGTGTCTTCTGGTAAACCTTTCATGGTAAGAGGTTCGGCAGAAGAGCTATTTAGTAGAATAGCGTTGCGTAAATTTAATCTAGTGCTTATTAGGCTATTGTGAGTAGCAATAAAGATTTGTCTTGCATGTGACTCTGATATCCTGTGAACCAGCTTCTTCATATTCGTATGACTTAGGTGGTTTTCAGGCTCTTCTAACAATAATACGTCTATTGGCTTGCCTGCATCATGCTCTTTTAATGCAAACTCTGTTTTAATAAAACATTGCCTACCTTTTCCTTTGTTTTCGATAGGAACATCATCTTCAACAATATTCAGATCAGTTTCCAAATTTGATTTCGAGCCAGTTCTAAGAGAAAACTGATATTCATCAAGTTTGTCATTTATAGTTTTAAGGTTGGTTTCTGTGAAAGCTACTTTTTGTTGTCTATATTCATTTTTTAGCTTTATTCTCTCAGTTTGCTCAACAAAGTTGTCATATACCGACTTAATATATTCCTTGGTTGCATAGTCATTATTTATTTGAGAGCTATCTAAGGTTAGATGCTTTAGGAATTTTCTATAACCCGAATATGCTTGGCCTGAAAAAGTTGCAAAATTAACGACATAATATTCGAAAGGAAAGTTGCTTTCTGCTTGAGCTAAAACCTCTGATATTTCGTGAGTTAACTCTTCATTTGGCTCACATGTTAAAACCAGCCCATCACAAGCAACACCTTCGGAATTAACCTTTCCATTTAAATGAGGATTATCTTGATCATTCAAATACAGCTCAATACGAAGGGTGGGAAGATTTTCAATACTTTTATCTGAAACTAAAAAGTCATTGATAACTTTTTTGTTAAATAAATTATCAATGCCAATTGTTTCAATTTTAGATTTACTGCCACTTAGTACAAGCTCAATAGCGGAGAGTATGCTACTTTTCCCTGCCTCATTGTCACCAATCAATAAATTTACTTCTTCAGTAAATTGAACTTCAAAATTTAAAAATTTTTTAAAGTTAAACAGCTTAATTCTTTCGATGATTTTCATAACTTCCCTGTACCTCTTTATTCCATTCCGGTTATATTAACTCATTGTGCTAAAAGGCAAACTCTTTGGCAAGAATAAGGTATAAAACTAACTATCAAAACAACCCACTACCACCTTCAGCAGAAGGATGAGTCGCTTCGTAAACTTCTGACAACTTCTTACGGCTAACATGCGTGTAGAGTTGCGTTGTGAGGATGCTGGCATGGCCCAGCATTTCTTGAATGTGACGAAGATCAGCACCATTATCCAACATCGTTGTTGCTGTATTGTGGCGGTAAAGGTGGCACGCGCCAGTACGATCAAACCCAGCTAATTTCACGTACTGTGATGCCATATCAGACAATTTACCCGGTACATAGCGTTTGCCATTGTTAGCCAGAAACAGCGCCTTTCCTGAGCCGATGAAAGCAAACATTGGTCTGATCTTACCAATGTAGAAAGCTAACCACTCACATCCTCGCAGGCTAATTGGCACCAAACGTTCTTTTTTACCTTTGCCGTGAACGCGAACCAACTTGCTTTTGAAGTCGATATCATCAATATTCAGCTTAACCAATTCACCTCGTCTGATGCCCGTAGCAAAAAAGGTTTCAAGAATAGCGCGATCACGCAAACCTTTAATCCCGAACAGCAGTGGTTGCTCTAATATGGTTTCTATCTCTTCAACACTATAAAGTGCTTTGGGTATCTGTTCTCCTTTTGATGGGAGTTCGATATTTTCAAGCGAATTTGTTGGCAGCAGCTTTTTGATATGCATGACCTTTACGAATGTTTTAACAAACGTAAGTAAATTTCGTTTTTGAGCAGGGCATAGCGGCTGATTATCTAGCGGTTTGCGATATGCGTTTAGATAAGCAGCATAGTCATCCATCAAGTCAAGATCGATTTGGTCAATGCGCGTAACATTGCGGTCTATACACCAAAGAAAAAACTTCTTAAGACCGCCTCGTTTACCTCGCACTGTATCTGAGCTTTGCCCCTTTGCGAGACAAAGCTCAAAGTAGTACTTGGCACATCGCCATATCCGATTAGTGGTAGGTTTGTCCATGTATCAACTCTTTTGCATTTGACATACCTGTTTCCACATAAGCTTTCGGCTCTGGCTTGTGCCAATAGACAACTGCTTTGTCACCATTTCGGATGCGGCCTATACGATAACCAACAGCAGATATGATGCTGCCATTGTTATCTACAGTGGGTATTACAATGCAACCTCTGAATAGTTCATGCCCTGTTGCTCGAATTAACCCGCAACGTTGCAAGCTACCGCGAATAGAGGCCCCCTCAGGTGTTCGAGCCTTAGGGATGTTTGTGCCCATCGTGCGATCACAAAGACCGATACGTAAGTCAAATTTAAATTCATCGTCAATCCGACAACTGTTAACAACAAATTGTTGTGCCAAAGTGCTTGCCTGATAACGCTGCTGGTAATAATCGAATACCTGTTTGATATTGAGGTCATCAAGATTGATTTGGCCTAAAACATTAAGATAACTATCTAGTGGAATCGAGTTCATTTTAAGCCTCCTTGAATTCCCATTAACTTTCTGAACGACTCACCTTTCATATTGATTTTGTGAGCGCTGTGGACAATGCGATCTAAAGTAGAGTCCGCTATTGTCTCGTCCCCAAACGCATCATACCAATCACCGACTGGGTACTGAGAAGTAATAATCAAAGAGCCTTTTTGATCACGCTGTTCGATTAGCTCAAACAATGCATGGCGCTCAGTGACTGTAAGAGGAGCAATTCCCCAATCATCAATGACTAATAAAGGTACTTTTTTAACCTTGTTCAAAAATGTCGTGACTCCTTTTTCTGACTTATCGGCAGAAAGCTTAATGATTAGTTCGCTGAAGCGGCATTGAAAGGCTTCAACTGATTGCATAATAACTTCGTTTGAAAACGCACTAGCCAAATATGTTTTGCCCAAGCCAGNATGTGGCGGTGGTTATTTAACCATTCTAACTCGGCTAACTCCTTTATTACTGCTGGCTTTAATGACGTTTGAATTTTGTAATCAATCTCAGCAAGTGAAGCGTGTTTCCAACGAATGTTGGAGCGCTTTAGCAATCGAGCTATATGAGAATTTGAAGTTAAAGTAAGTTCTTCTAGTGCTAAGCCATGAAGCCGCTCAAAAAAACTCATATCTTCATATTTATCACTACTGCATTGGCGCTCTAGCTCTGCATTCATACCATTAAGTTTTAACTTAAGTAATATCTCGGAAATCTGTTTTTTAAGCGTCATAATCGCCTCCAAAGTAATCTTTACCACGAACATTTTCGTGCTTACGCACATATGCTGGTAGCTTATCGAAACCACCTTCGAGCTTTTGTGCGCTGATAATTAGATTGATATCTGTTGGTCTATCCATCTTATGCGCTAAAGCATACTCAACAGCTTTGGTAACAACATGTTCGCCACGTTTTTGCACCATATCCATTAATGCTTTGCAGCGTTTAGCTATTGGTCTGGATTTCGGATTGTTAGTTTCCGAATACCACTTTTCAACGATTGCAGTCACTGGTTCACTAATGTCCCGTGCCCATTCAAGATTTAGTGCTTTGTCACACATGTTGTGATCAGCTAAATGCTCAACTGGCATATGTTCTGGAATGGTTGTAGCCCCCATGATTTCTTGGCTCATTACATGTTTATAAACGAACTCATTTTGATAGGAGATGGAGAGGTGGGATTGTGTGATAACAACATCAACAATCTCGCCTGCAAGTGCATAGGGAACTGAGTATTCATGTTGCTTGTATTTAAAGTGGTAATTAGATTGAACACGAATTAACTTGCGTTCTACGACCATTGCAAATGGCAACGCAGGTAAACATCTTTGCTCTAAAATTTCACGCTCACCGAGGGCGAACAGGTCATTTCGGGAAATATCGAATCCTTGAAACTTTTCGTTATTCAGCAGCTCTACTTCTCGTGCTAAATGACGATTGATTTCGTGTAAGCTGAAAAAAGACATCTCCAACATCGGCACCAAAATGCGTTGAGTTACAAATTTCACGCCTAACTCAACCAAGGATTTATCTTGAGGGCGACCCACTCGGCAAGTATCCATCAAACAACCGTAGTGTAATCCCCACGCTTCAACATTATCGACTAAATTAGCGATAAGTCCGGCTTTATTGACTAACGCTTTTGCGTTGTCCATAGAGATAGTTTCAGGGCAACCTCCGTAATATTCAACAGCGCGGGTCATCCCATCTATCCAATGAATCGTTTTCTCACCCGCAGTCGCAAAAGCAAAAATCTTCTTAGAAGCGCCTAGTACAGCAACAAATACTTTAACCCATACTTTTTCACCATTGTCCGTGTAAAAGACTTGCGTCCCGCAGTAGTCGATATACAAGGTCTCTCCTGCCGCATGGTGCTGCTTCATCACAATTTTTACGCGCTTCATGACTTTATTTAGTTTTCGGAAGTATTGTGATTTGCTCAGCGCTGTTGATGGATCTTCGGCTTGATACTCTAAGAAAAGTATTGTGCGCGATTTACGTTTACCACGAGGCTTTCCAAGCTCCTGTAATGCTTTATTGTAATCAGGTTCTCGTTTGTCGTGGATTCGCTTAGACTCAATACGCAAAGCTTCTTTCGCTTCTGTATCATTGAATTGCTCAAGTAAAGGGTGGTCTACCCCGTAGCGCTCACAGCGTTTGTTTATTCTGTGAGTTGCAGATGGCGAAGCACCTGCAATTCTTGCTTGTTCTCGAACAGTGATGTGAGGCATGACAAATTTGGCTCTCACTGCTGCTCTAATGGTTGTTACTGGCATCATTATGATGTCCTCTTTTTAGGTGAAAAAGAGGCGCAGGCGGCACTGGCTCTCACACAATTAAGGTGAAAACTTGACAAAAGCCGCATTCAGAACAATGATTAAGCATCGAGAGTTCATTTCGATGTTAATTCAGAAAGCCTTTAGAGTTGCCGCTCTCAGGGCTTTTGTTCTTTCTACGCCATAATTTATTGTTAAACCAGATAAAACTACATCGAATTAGTCCTCTTTCTTAAACGCTTGTGCCGCTAAAAAAACACCAACATCTTTTACAAATGCAAACCAACCCCTTCGATTAGGTAATCGAAATATTGGTACAGGTAAAGTCTGCCTTTGAATGGCCTGTTTAACAGCAGCAATGCTGCGGTAATTCAAAGCACGTTGTAACTGGCTTGTATTGAGAATTGGTGAACCATACAAATTCAATAAATCTTGCTCTATTTGTGTCGCCAACAATTCCCGTTCTTCATCACACAAGGTTTGTATTCCTCCGTTTCATACAAGGGGTAACTTTTAGCCTATACTCATTTATTAAAAATCACATTGTCGCTTTTTTATACAATTCAATTTTCCAGCAATATGAAAAAAGGAGATTTATCACAATGAATTTAAATGTAATTTTTGAAAGCACAGTAAAAACTGCTTTATGACTTAAAACAAAGAATGAAATACATAATCAATAATTAAATGCCAATCATGTAATGAACGAATTAGCGAATTTCAAAGTCAGGGAGAGTAAAAGAGATAAATTAGCGAAAATGTACTTAACGCTTTCACCAGCAATACGTTCTGTAGCTTCTCAAACTACGATTCAACATCACCTAGCTGAATGCAGATTTGAAAACATGGCAATGTTTATCAAATCTCTTGAATATAACGACAGAGATCCGCTAACCAAAAAATATGGA
Source organism: Pseudoalteromonas sp. TAE79 (assembly GCF_000498015.1). Lineage (NCBI taxonomy): Bacteria > Pseudomonadati > Pseudomonadota > Gammaproteobacteria > Alteromonadales > Pseudoalteromonadaceae > Pseudoalteromonas > Pseudoalteromonas sp. TAE79. The sequence goes on along the minus strand of NZ_AUTL01000234.1, from coordinate 916 downwards.
AATTTTTGGTACAAACTACTGTCGGGCAGAGGTATCAAACACATTGGTAACTTGAAGCACTTTATTGAATCAATTTGTTGGTATTCCGCGCTTATACTGCGCCACGATCTATGGCTTTTCATTGATGGAAAGCTGGAAATAAAAGATGCCATTAAAAAACTAGATCGAGACTTAAAACGACAACTTTTTACAAAAAAAGCACTTAAAAGTAGAAGCTTTGAACATTCGATTGGCTCATTTAAGCAGTCTTACCATAGACAGCGCCTTAATTTATATCGTCAACAAACGTTAGGCTCACTAGAAGCACTAATGATTATTGCAATGCTGCAAACCCAAAAGTACCAACATAGCAGACCATCTTCAGCAGAGAAGTTTGCCTACGGCCAATTCTTGTATCTGTTTGGATACAAATACCAAGCGCTCAAAAAAATAGAAATAGGACATAAAATTGCTTTGCGTTTTTCAGGAAAAAGCGCGTTAGGTACAAGTGATACTTTGCGTCAGCGACTAACTTATGATTTTGAGAAGTTAGATGAGATAATTGCTATCGGTAGAAGCTGTAAAGTTGAAAACTTAGACCAATTTGTTAGTGACGAGATCTTAAAAAATATTCTTTCAAAACCCAACCATCTTTATTTTTATTCATAACCACAGATGCAATTACGTTGATCATTATTCGAAGGCTAACCTTAGCTTTGTTCCACTTATATGCTTTTTCTGTTTCGTCTTAATAAACACGTTGTTACACCTTAAAAGATCAAGCTGTCTTTTTTGATGGGAATATATACCTGTAAATTCGCATTCGAATGGCACACCAAACATCACCCTTTGGCACAACAGACATTTTTAAGCTGAAACACGATTTGTATTACCGTGGTACAAGCTTGTTTTAGCCACCGAAATTTTAATTAATATT
>NZ_AUTL01000233.1:0-25422 GCF_000498015.1 Pseudoalteromonas sp. TAE79 | reverse complement strand
ACACTATAAAGTGCTTTGGGTATCTGTTCTCCTTTTGATGGGAGTTCGATATTTTCAAGCGAATTTGTTGGCAGCAGCTTTTTGATATGCATGACCTTTACGAATGTTTTAACAAACGTAAGTAAATTTCGTTTTTGAGCAGGGCATAGCGGCTGATTATCTAGCGGTTTGCGATATGCGTTTAGATAAGCAGCATAGTCATCCATCAAGTCAAGATCGATTTGGTCAATGCGCGTAACATTGCGGTCTATACACCAAAGAAAAAACTTCTTAAGACCGCCTCGTTTACCTCGCACTGTATCTGAGCTTTGCCCCTTTGCGAGACAAAGCTCAAAGTAGTACTTGGCACATCGCCATATCCGATTAGTGGTAGGTTTGTCCATGTATCAACTCTTTTGCATTTGACATACCTGTTTCCACATAAGCTTTCGGCTCTGGCTTGTGCCAATAGACAACTGCTTTGTCACCATTTCGGATGCGGCCTATACGATAACCAACAGCAGATATGATGCTGCCATTGTTATCTACAGTGGGTATTACAATGCAACCTCTGAATAGTTCATGCCCTGTTGCTCGAATTAACCCGCAACGTTGCAAGCTACCGCGAATAGAGGCCCCCTCAGGTGTTCGAGCCTTAGGGATGTTTGTGCCCATCGTGCGATCACAAAGACCGATACGTAAGTCAAATTTAAATTCATCGTCAATCCGACAACTGTTAACAACAAATTGTTGTGCCAAAGTGCTTGCCTGATAACGCTGCTGGTAATAATCGAATACCTGTTTGATATTGAGGTCATCAAGATTGATTTGGCCTAAAACATTAAGATAACTATCTAGTGGAATCGAGTTCATTTTAAGCCTCCTTGAATTCCCATTAACTTTCTGAACGACTCACCTTTCATATTGATTTTGTGAGCGCTGTGGACAATGCGATCTAAAGTAGAGTCCGCTATTGTCTCGTCCCCAAACGCATCATACCAATCACCGACTGGGTACTGAGAAGTAATAATCAAAGAGCCTTTTTGATCACGCTGTTCGATTAGCTCAAACAATGCATGGCGCTCAGTGACTGTAAGAGGAGCAATTCCCCAATCATCAATGACTAATAAAGGTACTTTTTTAACCTTGTTCAAAAATGTCGTGACTCCTTTTTCTGACTTATCGGCAGAAAGCTTAATGATTAGTTCGCTGAAGCGGCATTGAAAGGCTTCAACTGATTGCATAATAACTTCGTTTGAAAACGCACTAGCCAAATATGTTTTGCCCAAGCCAGNATGTGGCGGTGGTTATTTAACCATTCTAACTCGGCTAACTCCTTTATTACTGCTGGCTTTAATGACGTTTGAATTTTGTAATCAATCTCAGCAAGTGAAGCGTGTTTCCAACGAATGTTGGAGCGCTTTAGCAATCGAGCTATATGAGAATTTGAAGTTAAAGTAAGTTCTTCTAGTGCTAAGCCATGAAGCCGCTCAAAAAAACTCATATCTTCATATTTATCACTACTGCATTGGCGCTCTAGCTCTGCATTCATACCATTAAGTTTTAACTTAAGTAATATCTCGGAAATCTGTTTTTTAAGCGTCATAATCGCCTCCAAAGTAATCTTTACCACGAACATTTTCGTGCTTACGCACATATGCTGGTAGCTTATCGAAACCACCTTCGAGCTTTTGTGCGCTGATAATTAGATTGATATCTGTTGGTCTATCCATCTTATGCGCTAAAGCATACTCAACAGCTTTGGTAACAACATGTTCGCCACGTTTTTGCACCATATCCATTAATGCTTTGCAGCGTTTAGCTATTGGTCTGGATTTCGGATTGTTAGTTTCCGAATACCACTTTTCAACGATTGCAGTCACTGGTTCACTAATGTCCCGTGCCCATTCAAGATTTAGTGCTTTGTCACACATGTTGTGATCAGCTAAATGCTCAACTGGCATATGTTCTGGAATGGTTGTAGCCCCCATGATTTCTTGGCTCATTACATGTTTATAAACGAACTCATTTTGATAGGAGATGGAGAGGTGGGATTGTGTGATAACAACATCAACAATCTCGCCTGCAAGTGCATAGGGAACTGAGTATTCATGTTGCTTGTATTTAAAGTGGTAATTAGATTGAACACGAATTAACTTGCGTTCTACGACCATTGCAAATGGCAACGCAGGTAAACATCTTTGCTCTAAAATTTCACGCTCACCGAGGGCGAACAGGTCATTTCGGGAAATATCGAATCCTTGAAACTTTTCGTTATTCAGCAGCTCTACTTCTCGTGCTAAATGACGATTGATTTCGTGTAAGCTGAAAAAAGACATCTCCAACATCGGCACCAAAATGCGTTGAGTTACAAATTTCACGCCTAACTCAACCAAGGATTTATCTTGAGGGCGACCCACTCGGCAAGTATCCATCAAACAACCGTAGTGTAATCCCCACGCTTCAACATTATCGACTAAATTAGCGATAAGTCCGGCTTTATTGACTAACGCTTTTGCGTTGTCCATAGAGATAGTTTCAGGGCAACCTCCGTAATATTCAACAGCGCGGGTCATCCCATCTATCCAATGAATCGTTTTCTCACCCGCAGTCGCAAAAGCAAAAATCTTCTTAGAAGCGCCTAGTACAGCAACAAATACTTTAACCCATACTTTTTCACCATTGTCCGTGTAAAAGACTTGCGTCCCGCAGTAGTCGATATACAAGGTCTCTCCTGCCGCATGGTGCTGCTTCATCACAATTTTTACGCGCTTCATGACTTTATTTAGTTTTCGGAAGTATTGTGATTTGCTCAGCGCTGTTGATGGATCTTCGGCTTGATACTCTAAGAAAAGTATTGTGCGCGATTTACGTTTACCACGAGGCTTTCCAAGCTCCTGTAATGCTTTATTGTAATCAGGTTCTCGTTTGTCGTGGATTCGCTTAGACTCAATACGCAAAGCTTCTTTCGCTTCTGTATCATTGAATTGCTCAAGTAAAGGGTGGTCTACCCCGTAGCGCTCACAGCGTTTGTTTATTCTGTGAGTTGCAGATGGCGAAGCACCTGCAATTCTTGCTTGTTCTCGAACAGTGATGTGAGGCATGACAAATTTGGCTCTCACTGCTGCTCTAATGGTTGTTACTGGCATCATTATGATGTCCTCTTTTTAGGTGAAAAAGAGGCGCAGGCGGCACTGGCTCTCACACAATTAAGGTGAAAACTTGACAAAAGCCGCATTCAGAACAATGATTAAGCATCGAGAGTTCATTTCGATGTTAATTCAGAAAGCCTTTAGAGTTGCCGCTCTCAGGGCTTTTGTTCTTTCTACGCCATAATTTATTGTTAAACCAGATAAAACTACATCGAATTAGTCCTCTTTCTTAAACGCTTGTGCCGCTAAAAAAACACCAACATCTTTTACAAATGCAAACCAACCCCTTCGATTAGGTAATCGAAATATTGGTACAGGTAAAGTCTGCCTTTGAATGGCCTGTTTAACAGCAGCAATGCTGCGGTAATTCAAAGCACGTTGTAACTGGCTTGTATTGAGAATTGGTGAACCATACAAATTCAATAAATCTTGCTCTATTTGTGTCGCCAACAATTCCCGTTCTTCATCACACAAGGTTTGTATTCCTCCGTTTCATACAAGGGGTAACTTTTAGCCTATACTCATTTATTAAAAATCACATTGTCGCTTTTTTATACAATTCAATTTTCCAGCAATATGAAAAAAGGAGATTTATCACAATGAATTTAAATGTAATTTTTGAAAGCACAGTAAAAACTGCTTTATGACTTAAAACAAAGAATGAAATACATAATCAATAATTAAATGCCAATCATGTAATGAACGAATTAGCGAATTTCAAAGTCAGGGAGAGTAAAAGAGATAAATTAGCGAAAATGTACTTAACGCTTTCACCAGCAATACGTTCTGTAGCTTCTCAAACTACGATTCAACATCACCTAGCTGAATGCAGATTTGAAAACATGGCAATGTTTATCAAATCTCTTGAATATAACGACAGAGATCCGCTAACCAAAAAATATGGAAATTTTTGGTACAAACTACTGTCGGGCAGAGGTATCAAACACATTGGTAACTTGAAGCACTTTATTGAATCAATTTGTTGGTATTCCGCGCTTATACTGCGCCACGATCTATGGCTTTTCATTGATGGAAAGCTGGAAATAAAAGATGCCATTAAAAAACTAGATCGAGACTTAAAACGACAACTTTTTACAAAAAAAGCACTTAAAAGTAGAAGCTTTGAACATTCGATTGGCTCATTTAAGCAGTCTTACCATAGACAGCGCCTTAATTTATATCGTCAACAAACGTTAGGCTCACTAGAAGCACTAATGATTATTGCAATGCTGCAAACCCAAAAGTACCAACATAGCAGACCATCTTCAGCAGAGAAGTTTGCCTACGGCCAATTCTTGTATCTGTTTGGATACAAATACCAAGCGCTCAAAAAAATAGAAATAGGACATAAAATTGCTTTGCGTTTTTCAGGAAAAAGCGCGTTAGGTACAAGTGATACTTTGCGTCAGCGACTAACTTATGATTTTGAGAAGTTAGATGAGATAATTGCTATCGGTAGAAGCTGTAAAGTTGAAAACTTAGACCAATTTGTTAGTGACGAGATCTTAAAAAATATTCTTTCAAAACCCAACCATCTTTATTTTTATTCATAACCACAGATGCAATTACGTTGATCATTATTCGAAGGCTAACCTTAGCTTTGTTCCACTTATATGCTTTTTCTGTTTCGTCTTAATAAACACGTTGTTACACCTTAAAAGATCAAGCTGTCTTTTTTGATGGGAATATATACCTGTAAATTCGCATTCGAATGGCACACCAAACATCACCCTTTGGCACAACAGACATTTTTAAGCTGAAACACGATTTGTATTACCGTGGTACAAGCTTGTTTTAGCCACCGAAATTTTAATTAATATTTGTAAAATTAATGACTAACAAAAAGTGCAGATGTTTGATCATGACCATAGCAACAGTCTATCGCCAACGCCAATTTTAGGTGAAAAAAATGATATTAGATCCATGCTTTCAATATGTTTTTAACTGAAACTTTTCTATGATAATCGTAAATTCTTATGAGGGTTAGGTCATGAATACAACGGTTAAAGATTGGTACATCGTTTCTGTTTTTGATGATAAGGAATTGATCGGCAAAATCCTCTGGGGCACTTGCGAAGAAGATGAGACTTACAGATTTTCTCCGGGGAGCTATATTAGTACATCAAAGATTGAAAAGATTTTTCCAAACAAAAGATTAATCATTACAGCGAGTGGCAGTTTCTATCATGTGATCGGTAGTGGTGATGTTGCACAAGTACAAATGAAAGACTTCGAACTCCTCCGGCACGGCTTCAGTCCTGAGCAGATCACCCAACTGAATTTGACACCAAACGGATTTTTTCATTAGGCCAGTATAGTTTTAAGTATACTTGAGAAAAGTAACGTTAAGGTTTACACAATATATGGGCTTGAATGCCAAGCTCTTTGCACGAACTGATAAATGTATTTATCAACCAAATCAACTGTACGTAATGTGGTTTAGACCTCCTATTATGTTGAAGCTTAGTCAATTCGCTTGATAACTTTGTTTTACTTAAAAATGGAGTTGCTAAAACAATTTTTTTTATGGAATTGGGGTTTTGGTATACTGTATCTAGCGCAGATTCTAAATCTTGCCAATTAGATGCTCCCGTAACTCGCGGAATATTAGTATTCTCGTAATTTTTATTCCACTCGCTGTCATACTTCCTTTGGAACTGTTCTTTTATCGCTTGGGTTCGACCAATATTTTTAAGTGCTTGTGCTATAACATCATGAAAAGCACTAGCGCCATATGAATCTTTTTTTGTGAATTTAGAGTGTATAAAAGAAATTGATGGAATGTTATCACTGATATCTATAGCAATATGGTCTGCCCATTCATCATTCATATCATCACAAATAACAATATCATGATTGGCACAATATTGATCTTCAACCTGCCTAAATAATGAGGTTGTTGGAAATCTAGTTAACTGATTTCCATGAGGCTTTTCTTTCTCTGAAACAACATTATTAAAATTAAAGTTATCATCGAATATATTCAATATCGAGGGAATATTATTTAACAACTGCTTATCTTCAAAACAAGATTTTGAATAATACGAATAGTTTGGGGAATCGAACACAGCAGAAAATGGTTTATTCTTGTTGATGTAAGATCCCAATGAATATGGTTCTAAACTGTCTTCTGAGACTAAGATACTGTCTAGCAGTTTATTTCTAATTGTTATCAGCTTTTTAGTATAGGAAACTTTACCAGATAAAAGAACACCTTTGACTTTCAAAGTGTCATTCTCAATTAGAATCGGGGATTTCAGTTGGTTAAATAGTTGGTTAATTTCATAAGCTTCAAGCTGCGAATCATTATCCTTATAAAGAGTTGCACCACCATTGTTTACTTTATTTTCTATTTCTCCAAGGTCGATAAGAACTGCAACAACTTTAAATCCAGCATCGAATATGTCTTGCAAGCAAACAGGAGCAGCGAAGTTACTTAAAAATTCACTTTGATTTGTTGTAGCTTCGAGTTCTTCTTTTGTTAAAACAACCCAATCGACCAGACCGTCAAAACCAGACTTTTTATCTCGATGACTAACTCTAGATGTACTTGGAGTTAAAGTGTATGACTCATCACCAATTTTCATTCTAAAGTTACTTGGAATAGACCTGCTAGATGAATTTGAAGAAAGAATTCCATTTAAACTTTTCGCTTCTAATGATCGAGACCGAATAACAGCATTTGAAATACTCATGCTTTTCATTGTCACTCGCTCATACTCAGGAGCTTTATCTCCGTGAAAGTGACAAAATTTATCGTAATCAAACTCTTCAATGAAATTCGAAAAGTGTGATTCTGGTGAGTCCACATACTTCTTTAAAATAGCCAATGCATCATTACATTCAATTAACAACAAATAAGCATACTTTTTTTCTAAAGTTGTTGTACCCACTAAAAATGAGGGTTCCGAATCAATTCTATAAGAAACTAGAGAATAATTAACTTGATTCCCAGCTTGAGTTTGATAGGAATTACGTTGTTCATTTACTAAATAATTTCCAACTCGATCTTTTGATATTTCTTTAAAGGTATCATCAACAGACTTCTTGGTAAGTGGTTTATTTAACTTATAAAACTGTACATTTTTGCTTAGACTTAAATTCCTTATCATTTAATTTAATCCTTATTATTAAAATGGCTTATTTATTTTCGCTTTGGCTAAACGCTTTAGTTCATCAAACCAAAACGTTCCCGCTTCTAAACAATTAGGGTCAAGCGCTGTTAACTCTTCTTTAAACTCTTGAATAAAACTAATCATCACTCTATTTTCAACGAATGAATCTTCGTCAACAGCAATAGCCTTTTCCACCATAATTGCATAAAACTGTAGTGCCTTTCTAAGCAAATATGGAGAGGTATTTACAAGCTGCCTATCTGAGCCAACAAAAACTTGAAGCGTGTTGAGATCAATGAAAATATCTCTATCATCCCTGTCTTCTCCGATCTTCAAAATATCAGATTCAACACTATAGTTATCAAAGCTGATATTAGGAGCAACCCAATCGGGCAATCCTAAAACACATAATGCTCGAATATCGTCTATAGACGCATTGAATCCTCTGAGGTAGTTACTATCCCATTTAATATAATCAACATCATCCCAATAGTCTTTTTCGGTATATATAATCATCTACTTTAGTAACTCAGACTTCGCAGCATCAATAGCTTTAATATATGTATCTAACTCTACGTTTACCGAAGATATCTGACCATGAGGCATTTCAAATTTTAGTGGCTCGTTGGGTTCATTGGTTACAATGCCGACAAATACATTATCAATTTTAATTTCCGCAATCAGGTTGTCATAATCCAAATCACTGCATACTGTTATTTCAATATTTTCCATGTCGTTATAATTTCCTTAAAGCATTCGCTTAAAATAACATTCTTCTTTGAAAACAACAAAAAGCCCCGCAATTGCGAGGCTTTGGATTCAAAAGTAATGGAAAGTTACTGAAACTTATAATTACTGTACATGGACAGAAATAAGTTCAAATTCAAAAGCATTACCATTTTCATAGACTCTAACAAATAGTGATAAGTCACTTAATCCTTCTTCAACTGTATTAAGATCAACTAAAACGTCCCAGTACTCTATCATCCACTGACAAGCTGAGTGCTCCCATGTTTTGTCATCTAATGGGGCTAACTCGCATCCATAATCATCCACATTGTCTTGAATCTCTTGCATGAGACTTTGTGAAACGGGTCGAATTCCTTGCAATGCATTTAGTGCATCTCTATCTTTGCTTTTAATAGCATCAACAATATTTACAAATAGTCCTCTCCATGAGGTCGGAACTTGTTGTTGATTATCTTTATCCTTTAACACTTCTACTTTCATTAGTCTTTCTTCTTACTATGTAAATCTTTATGACAATCGGTACAAACTTCTGCATGGTTTTCAGGTGTCGTAGGTCCGCCATCAGCGTGACGATCTATGTGATGTCCAGCAGAGTTTGAAGCGTCTATATCAGTACCACACCCATTAGCACATTTATTTCCTTGCTCTTCTCTTTTTTTAGCACGTTCATCTGGTGTAAAGAACCTTTTTTTGTCTCTCTCTTCTTTCGGTACGGAACCGGGGCCAGTTGGAGGTTTTGGTAAAGCTCCCTCACTGCTTGGAACATCCGATTCAGGAACATCACTATCATTTCGAACTGGCTGAGGTGTTGGAGCAATTACACCATGTCGTTGTAAAAATTTCTTGAAGCTTCTATAGCTTGTTTTCGCTGTGCGAACAGGTTCTTTCAAGAACCTAAATGCTAACCTTCTAACTCGTCCGTCTGGATCTGTATATTTGTAGGGGTTATTTCCTACATATGAATAGCGATTAAAAGTTGTAACATCCCCAGTAAACCCAACCGGATCATTCGAGTAGAAACGACCTATGACTGGATCATAGTATCGTGCCTGCATATAAAATAATCGGAAATACGATCCAGACTACTTTCTTGTGGAAAAACAAGCGGTTTGCTTATGGAGAGAGCAATTCGTCCTTGGCTGCTTTTAAAAGATCATCCCATCCCTCAGGAGGATGACCAGACTTTAACATCTTTTCGAACACTTTGTAAGCATCTGTTTTGCTTCCGTATGCACGTTTATTCTTTTCATCATTTACCCAAGCATAAACGATAACTTTTGACTCTAGGTGATATCGAAAAAACAAACGGTACTGCTGAAAGAACTTTGCTCGAAACCAATGCTTGTTATCATCACCTAATGTGCTGCCTTGGCGAAATTCAGCACTGGTAGGGTCATGTGGTATTAATTCGAAAATTAACCTTTGAATAGCAGCTAATCGTTTCGTGGCGTTCTTTTTAAGATAGCCCTTTGGATCTTTTTCACGTAAAGCCTCAACTTGTGATTTCAGACCAAGATACTGCTCTTTAAACAATGGATGAGTGTAAAGTGTCCAACCATTTACGACCATTGGTATCGTTTTTTGCAAACTTACTCGTCCTCATCCAATAACGGAGCATCTAAATCAATTTCAACACCTTCAACCAACGCATCAACGCTTTCTCGCATACTTGCTGATAACGGCTCTAGTCTTTCAGGGTGAGCCTTCATATCACGCGCTATGAATGATAAAAACTCGCCAAGTACAGGGTCGCTTTTTTGCGCTTCTGCACGTGAGATAACAACGCTGCCATCAGACTGTATCGCGTATTTAATTTTGTCTTTCTTGCCTAAGTGCAACGCCTGACGAACAGGACTAGGCACCGTAGTTTGAAAACGGTCTGTTAATGTTGATTCAGTTTCTAAAGCAACTTGTGCCATAACAACCTCTATCTTTTACTTGTTTCATTGGTTTTGATTTTAGTATGAATGAAGAGGTAATGCAAACGCATTACCTCTTTTTTAGTGAGCTAGAAAATGCTCAAGTTGCTTAACGCTGAAGGATGGGACTTGCCATAGACCTCAGCAAGCTTAGTGCGTGAAACATGGGTATAGATTTGTGTAGTGGAAATATCAGCGTGACCCAACATTTCTTGTACATGACGCAAATCAGCACCATTATCAAGCATTGTCGTAGCAGTGGCATGGCGGAACAGATAACAAGAGCCAGCACGTTTGATACCCGCCAACATAACATAGCGAGACACCATATCTGACAACTTATTGGGTTTAAATCGTTTGCCATTATTCGCCAAAAATAATGCGCTACCTGAGCTGATGAATGAAATACGTGGTCTGATTTTACTCAAATAAAACGCTATCCATTCACAGCCGCGTGTGCTGATTGGCACAATACGTTCACGGTCACCTTTGCCTTTACGCACACGCACTTGCTGCTCATTTAAATCAACATCATCAATGTCTAAATTAGCAAGCTCTGTGCGACGAATACCTGTCGCAAAAAAGGTTTCCATGATGGCTCTGTCACGCATACCAGTGAAGCCAAACACTAATGATTGATCAAGAATTTTCGAGATCTCAGTTTGTGTAAAAATGGCTTTAGGCAGAGGGCGACCTAACTTGGGCAGTTCAATATTTTCCAGTGTGTTTGAACTGAGTAACTCCTTAACATAGAGTTTTTCAACAAATGTTTTTACATAAGTCAGGTAGCCACGTTTGCTAGCAACCGTCATTGGTTTGCCATCCAAGGGTTTGCGATACTGGTTGAGGTAAAGCATGTAGTCATCCATCAAATCTAAATCAATTTGGTCGATGTCATATACTCCCTTGGTCGCACACCACGCATTGAATTTATCCAATCCGGCAGCTTTATTCACAATGGTATCTGGCGAATCACCCTTTGCCTCACAAAGCTTTAGATAATAAGGGATGTTATCGCTGATCCGCTTAGTGACAGGCTTTTCCATAAATCACCTCCTTAACAAATGCCAACCCTTCATGAACATAGCCATCGAGCTTAGGTTTTTCCCAGTAAACAACTTCCTGTTGCCAGTGACGAATTCGCTTACCGAAACGATAACCAACAGCAGAAATGATTTGTCCACGCTCATCCAATTTCGGGAACACTGCACAGCCTCTAAACAATTCACTGCCAGAGGAGCGTATTAAGCCAACCGTTTGCATAGTGCCACGCATGGCACCACCTGATAAGGAACGAGCTTTAGGAATTTCAGTACCTAAGGTTCTGTCGCAAATACCAGCGTAGCTATGATCTCGTAATTCGTCTGGTATACGGGAGGACTCCAGAACAAATTGTTGATACTGCTCGTTGGCTTCAAAGCACTCACGATAATAATCAAACATTTGCTGAATATAGATGTCCTCTAAATTCAACTGCCCCAATACCTGCATATAAGATGGTTGTTGTATCTTGCTCATTTGCGACCTCCATTGACTCCAAGCTTTCTGCGAATTGAACCACCTTGTTTGCGGTCGATGTGATGAGCATTGTGAACAATGCGATCAAGTACAGAGTCAGCAATAGTGGGGTCCCCAAAGGCTTCATACCAACTCGACATTGGATACTGAGAAGTAATGATCAGTGAACCTTTTTGATCACGAGATTCAATAAACTCAAACAACAAATGTCTTTGAGCAGCATTTAACGGAGCAACGCCCCAGTCATCAATTACAATGACTGAACCACGGTTGAGCTTTTTACAATACTGCGTAAATCGCTCTTCTTTATCCGCTGCCGTTAAGAGCAACAGCAGCTCGTTATAACGGAAAAAGAGAACACTCATACCAGCCATGATGACTTTGTTAGCAAGTGCGCAAGCTAAATGGGTTTTTCCTGAACCAGTAGGGCCAGTAAAAACAACATGTTGATTGTTTCGAAGCCAATGTAACTCCGCCAAGTTCTCGACTTTGGCAGGTTCTAAACCGGGATGGAGTTTATAATCAATCAGGCCAATAACCGCATTAGGCCAACGCAATTTTGCCTGTCGCTGAAGCGTTTTTATGCGTTTATTTAGCGTTGATGACTCCTCCTCTGTGAGAAGATGGTCAAGTCGAGCTAAAAAGCTCTTGTTATCGAAAGCGCTGGAGGAAAACTGGACTTCCAACGCAGCCATAACACCAGTTAATTTGAGCTTCTCGCATTTATCAATCACTTTATCTCTAAGCTTCATGAGAACCTCCGTAGTACGCGCTACCACGCACATTTTCATGGGCTGCGATATATGCAGGCAGATTTTTGATACCCTCCTGCTCAACTTGAGCACGTACAACCAGCTCCACATCCGAAACACTTAACATGTCATGTTGAAGCGCATATTCGCACGCATCGTTGAGCACATTGCTGCCTTTTTTATCGCTGAGTTTCATCAGCGCTCGACAACGTTTGCCTATAGCGCGAGAGCGTGGGTTATTTACCTTGGAATACCAAAGCTCAACCAACTGGCTCACATGTGAACCAGATTCAACAGCCCACGCTAGGTTCTTGCCCATATCATTACTTTCAAGATCGGCAAGATGGTCTGGGTGCATGTGCTCTTCGAGGATTGTTGATCCCTTGGGATCATCAACAAGTTCATGCTCAGCAACGAGCTGATGCATATGTACAATGCGAAGGTGCGTTAGTGTGGCGTAAACCTCTACCGATTCACCATGAATCATCCAAGGAACAGAGTATTCATGATTGCGGTATTTGACTGTATACTCAGGTGAAACTTGCTGGATCAGTTTCTCTACGATCATGTCAAAATCGGTATGAGGTAGAGGGTTCAAGACACCTTTTTCATTTTTGTAAAAGAGATCATTGCGTGAGAAATCTAAGCCTTGAAAATTCAGATTATTCAACACTTCTACTTCTTTGCTAAGGTGTTGATTGACTTCTTTAAGGCTAAAGAAATCCCAATCCTGATTCATCGGAATGAGAATGCGTTGAGTAACAAATTTAACGCCAAGTTCAGCGAGTGCCTTATCCTTTGGACGGCCTACACGACAAGAATCCATCAGGCAGTTATAGTGATCACCAAACGCACTCACATTCTCAACAAAAGTGGGGATGAGACCCGGCTGAGAAACCAGTGCTTTGGCATTGTCCATCACAACCACTTCAGTTGCACCACCGAAATAAATGAACATTCGACGCATCGCTTCAATCCAATCAGCCGTGGTTTCACCGGGAGTGGCAAAGGCAAAGATCTTCTGGCTAGAGCCTAGCACTGCAACAAAGACTTTAGCCCAAACCTTTTCACCGTCTACGTTGTAGCATACTTTGGTGCCAGCATAGTCGATATAAACGACTTCACCTGCTGCATGGAGCTGCTTCATTGAAAGCTTGCAGCGCTTCAAGACCTTCTTGATGGTGCGGCAAAAGTGTGAATAGCTCATTGCTGACATCGGATCTTCTGCATAATATTCAAGATACAGAACTGTTATCGACTTACGCTTTCCTTTTTCCTTAGTACGCTCTTCCACAATATATTGAATTTTCGGCACACGTTTTTTTGCGTTCTTCAAGATATCAGGAAACATCAGCTTAATAAGCGCCTCATCATTGAGCTGTTCAGCCAGTAGGTGATCAACATCGTACTTTTCACAGCGCTTGTTAACTCTCACCATAGAAGAAGGTGATGCATTGGCAAAATCTGCTTGTTTACGAATAGTAATGTCAGGCAGCACGAATTTTGCGCGGATCGCTGCCCGGATTTGAGTTGGTTTTAACATCTGTTATTACCCTTATTTATCTAAAATAAAGGCACAGAGGGGCCAACAAGAAAATAACCAAACTTTCTTGACATGTGGCCCACTTACAACGACACTAACAACATCATCTATGCAAAAGATGTTTTTCAGAAGCCCTAGAGTTGCCGCTCATTATTGGGCTTCTGTCGTTTCTGCGCCAGAAAAAATTATTTACTACTAATACTGCTTAATATCTTTACTAACTAGTCATCTTTTTTCTCCTCGTTAAATGCTTGCTCTGCCAAAAATTGTGCAACGTCTTTTATTAAGGCGAATTTGCCGCGACGATGTGGCATTTCAAATGTGTGTACAGGGAAGACACCTCGCAATATCGCCTGCTTTACCGCATCCACCGAGCGATAATTTAATGCCCGATGTAACTGCTTCAGCGTTAGAATCGAAGACCCATGAAGTTTCAATAAATCGGCTTCAAGGGCTTTTGCCAGTTCCTGTTTTTCGGTCTCACTCAAATTAAGTCACTCTCCTTTTGGAAATTAGCGGAACTTTTAGCGTAGAATGGGATTCAAGCCAGATCTACGTTGGGCGAGTACAAGCAATCGTTCTAGGTTTAATATGCGGTAACTAGTTGATAGGTAATAAATAATTGATTTGATAAAGTTTGATGAAGCTTATGAATTCTGGCGAAAACCCATATACTTACACCAAAAATAAATACAAAAAAAGTTTAAACCGCCTGTCTATTAAGCAGTATAAAAAGTTAAGTGCGCCTTTAAAGCGGGTATACACGCAGGTTAAGTTTAAGAGTTATTTATCTCAAAAGGGCTACCATTCTATTGCAGAATTCATCAGACACCTGCATACAATTGAACGACATCATTATTCTGAACCGACAAAAATAGACAATGATATAACCCATTTAGAATTTGAAACGGGCTACTGGTACAAATTGGCAAAGGGACAGTCAATTGAAAAGCCATCAAAGATTTTCCAAGTAAATGATGCGGTAGGCTTTTATGAGCTATTTGGGCGAGTACATCCTTTTTGGAATTTATTAAACCGAAAAGCCAGAGTGCAAAATTGCGCATTTCAATTGCCAGATGAAATGAAAAAACGGATTTTTAAAACCCATCATTTTCCTAACGGCTTATCGACAGAAAGGTTCATCGACAACCTAAAGCAAATAAACCCCGCGCAACTCAATAATCTTTATGCCACCAAGTCAATTGATTCACTACTTGCTTTGATGGTGATGTGTGTTGCTCATCAATATCGTGGGGGGAGAAAAACCAGTCGAAAAGTAGAGAAATATTTTTACGCTCAGTTTCTCTATTTGATGGTATTTAAATATGACATTAACTTGATACTTGAGCTTTACGTTTATATTTTCTTTTTGCTTGAATCCAATTCGTTGTTCAAAACGAGCAATACAAATAAAGCGCTAGATGTTGACCAGTTATTTTCCGACCAAACGTTTGTTAAATCATTAATCAAATCGACCGAATCACTTAATAATAAAGAACAAGAAGAAAAGCTCAGTCAAAAGATCATGACTTACTTAAATAAACAGAAAACTCATCCTTATTTTCATGCCTACGGTAAATAACCAAAACTACCGATTTGAGCCGTTATTAATTTAATAATTAATATCCTTGTTTCATTCTGATGCAATTTTTGTTTCAGGGCGACTAACGTCATCGTATCACCAAGATGAAATTAGGTGTGTCTTTTTAGGGTAATATATACCTGTAAAATGAAGTCAGAATGACACGCTTCAGTTCCCCAATTGGCACACAAAAAGCTATTCAGGTGACACTAGAATTGCATCAGAATGAAACACGCCTATAAATCAACCAAAAACCATAATTAATTATTGTGAAATTAACAGGTTGCAATATCCGTACTTTGCCGACTATTAACTAAACATGTGTCTATCGCCAATGCTAATTTCAGGTAAAAAAACTGCGGATTAGATCCATGCTTTCAGTATGTTTTTAACTGAATTTTTTCTATGATCATCGTAAATTGTCACAGGGCTTAAATCATGAATACTACGGTTAAAAATTGGTACATCGTTTCTGTTTTTGATGATGAGGAATTGATCGGCAAAATCCTCTGGGGCACTTGCGAAGACGATGAGACTTACCGATTTTCTCCGGGGAGCTATATCAGTACATCAAAGATTGAAAAGATTTTTCCTGACAAAAGATTAATCATTACAGCGAGTGGCAGTTTCTATCATGTGATCGGCAGTGGTGATGTTGCACAAGTACAAATGAAAGACTTCGAACTCCTTAGGCACGGCTTCAGTCCTGAGCAGATCACCCAATTGAATTTGGCACCAAACGGATTTTTTCATTGAGCCGATAGCCAGCCTTGAAAACGAAACCAAGTCACCAAGGCCAGAAAAACAAAGCCCCGCGAGTGCGAGGCTTTGGATTCAAATATTAACTTAGCTTCAAATCTAAAGATTCATGAGATTCTAAAGTTGGAGATAATCTCCATCCACTTTTTAGCTTCTCTTGCGCTCCGGGGAAAATAAAATTGTTACCAACTTTTTTAGAACCTTTTGCAATTAACTTTTTGAAGGATTTAAACATTTCTTTTGAAGTCTTTGTTTCCCCAGTTGTTCGCAAGGTGGTTGCAACAATAGTAGATTGAGCTGCTATGCCTCCCATCAAAATTTCTACAGAATCAGGATTATAATTTTGGTCAATAATAGTTTTCGTTCCACTACCATCCTTTAATTGGATAATTCTACTTTTTAACTCATTATCTGGCTTCGAAATTAAATACCTAACAGTTTGATTAGGTTTAGACTCAGATACTAAACCACTTGCCAGAATATCTGGTTCCAGAGACTGTTTGTTCTTTTGATTAATATCACTAGTTATCTCAGTAAATAGGTGAGGCTCGATATTGCTGAATATTTCACGCAATATCGAAAAATCATCTCTATCCAAATAGATATCAATTGTGGAACCACTCAATTTAATCACCTCTAAAAATTTATCAACATGATGTTTTAGCTACACAAACTACAGGTTGTTGAGAGCGCTCACCAATATCTCTAGCCGCTGACGCTTCGCGTGTTGTTAGTCCCCCAGCAGCATTTGTATCGACTGTTTGCACTTGGAAGCCATTTCCATTTGCATCAGTAGCACTGCCATCTGAATAACGACTACCTTTGTTCCCAGAGCCACCGGGATAGCGTGTTTCCTTGCCACCAAAACCAGCAGTTACATTCCCTCCATTGGCAGTAATATTATCACCAATAGCTTGGTTCTGCGCTCTAGTATCTATGCCACCTTTCCTTCCTCCAAACTTACGACCTAAAGCCTCTAATCCTTTCTTAGCTGCTTTAATGTCACTCATATCTACTGGGGAAACTAATGATATAGCGGCTTCGATTCGGTCCATTGGGGTAGAGCTTGGTGCAAACACTGTTACTACGTCTCCTGCGACATCAAATGCTGCTTCAATAACATTACCATTATGTTTATATGTTGATTTAATAAACTTCGTAACTGCATTTCTGCCGTCAGGGTCAACATATTTGTATGGATTATTGTTGGCGTAAGCATAGCGGTTAAAGTTATGAACATTAGTAAAACCCTGAGGATCATTCGAATAGAAACGACCTATGACTGGATCATAGTATCGTGCCTGCATATAAATTAGTACGAACTACGATCCAGTCTGATTTAATAAACTCGTAAGTTACTAACCTCCAAACGAGTCTATAGATAACTTTGCAGAATATTCGGAAACGACAGACCTAAATAGCTCGAATACCTCTACTTTAGATACTCCACCTGTAACCAAGTAAATTAATTCATCAAAGTCAAACTCAACAAAATGATTTAACCTTGGATTTAATAGAACACCTCGCTTCCATTCCATTGTGTTTTTCTCAATTGATGACGCATAACTTAATAACCAATAAATTAACAACTGCCTGTAGTCATTAGATGAGAATCCCTTTGACGTACATTTTACTTCAATTAATGTACTACCTACCGAAAAATCCCCAACTCCATTGGATATCCATTCAAAACCAAATATTTTTGGAGAAGTTACAATATTGCAGCCATCAGATAATATATTTAAGCTTTTAACCAAGTTGTTTGATGTCTTACTAATAATGGATAATTCTATATCTGTTAGCTGAGACGGTGTACTTGCGTCAAAATATTTCGATTGTCTTTCTATGGCAAGTTGAATGCAATTTTCAATATTTTCTGGGGATTTGGAAAGTGTCTGTTCAGCTTTCGCAAAAGCAACTTCAAATAACATTGCCGCGTTTGTATTTATGCAAAGCATATCTTGAGAACTTATTGGATTCACTCCACCAAACGATTGTGACTTTCGATTTAATAACGCAACCAGCCCCGGCAACAACCGGGGAAATAATATGTCGCAAACCCCCGGAATATCTCTGGCGACAGTTCTAGGGTCTCGCATGGGGAGTCTTAAGAATCGCATTTTTCGGCCCATTGTTTGAATAATTTGCCAAAGGAAGTTCCCGCTTTACTCTCAACACCAAGCGCCCAATAATTGTCTGTACCGTTATTAACTTGGTTCCTAAAATGAAGTCCGTCATCACCAAATTTATACGATGCTAGCCACAGCATTCTTTGAACCTCTGCTCCTTGGGTGGACCATGCATTTCTCACTGAAATGAATGAAGGCCGATCATTCCAATGTCTCCAACAATCAATACAAGCTCTTTTGACCGTCTCAAATTTAGTTTTATTAAAAACATCACTAGCCACGAAAACGCTTCTAGTTTCCGTCTTTTTAAACCTTATTGCCCTTAGAAAATGCAAACAGTTAGACTCAGGTAAAAGAAGGTGTTTTGAATGTGAAATAACTTCATCTAAGCAAACATCTAAAGTAGCGTGTATGGAAGAGAAATTGGAATCACTTCTAAGTGAAATAACACCTCTCATGATAGTAGGCCACGATGCCCTAAACGCATTTAAATTTTGCACGGACAGCAGAGTTCTGCATAATTGAAGCGCTGTCATCGGTGTTTGCAGTTTTAAAGTTCTACTGATTTGTGACACTAAATACGCATCTGGTTGGCTTTTACTGGTTTCAGCCGCTAACAACGTTTGAAGATCAATCTCTTTTACAGTTTGTTGTAAGTCTTCATAATCCTGATGAGGATCATCTGTATAAGGATCAAAATACAAATCGATCTCTTTCAACTTACTTGCTTGATCATCACTTGCAAATAACTGTGCAGTTACAAAATCTTTATAGTGCTTAGCACTAAGCAATGTTGTTTTACTTCTATTTAATGACAGTCCATAGTCAGCTAAAACATTGGAAAGAATCGAGAGAGCCTCATAGGCTTTAGCTTGACTATCCGCAACCAAAGTAAAGTCGTCAACATACCGATGCCAAATGATCCCATTTTGGCTAAGCAATGAATCTATTGATGTCATCAAAAGCTCCGCAAGAACCCTTGCACATTGCCCACCAACAGGAAGACCGAAGGAGCGACCAGAACTTAGTTGATTCAAAATTCGATCAATTTGAGTACCGACAGTATCATTTTCTCCGAAGAGATCATCGACACAATTTTCAACCCTGTGGTGATATATATGTTCGTAAAAACTAGAAATGTCAGTTTGAATTACAACAGTGTTAGGCGAATCTAATAGTGGTTCGTTTAGAGTCGCTTCTTTATAGGCTCTCCAAGACTTAGATCTGTCGAAAAACTCAACTGTATCTTTAGAATATCTATATGAATGTGCCCTAGTATTTCGATTAGGCTCATTAGCTTCTGCAATTGCTATCGCCAAACCATTTAAATAAATATTCCAAAAAGGGTGTATTTTTGTGGATGTTCGGAATCCATATGCCCCCGTAGGCGTCAATAGCCTTTCATTAAAAATTTGGAGTGAATTTAATTGATTAGCGGCATTCTTTTTACCGCTTTTATTTAACCTTTCAAAATATTCAAACGCGATTTTTTGCTAACTGTACAGGCTTTTCAGCAATGAATCGATTATCAATATTAAATGGCAAAGTATCATTATCTCCGTGCTTCCCAATCTCTTCAGCGGCTCTTTGAAAGTGTTCTAATTGTATAGTTTGCAAAATTCACCATCCTTGATTACTTTTCATCAATTCACTTATTTTAAATTTAACTAATTAAACGAAATTAAGATACTAATTTTCTTATCAAAACAACCCACTACCACCTTCAGCAGAAGGATGAGTCGCTTCATAAACTTCAGATAACTTTTTACGGCTTACGTGCGTATAGAGTTGCGTGGTGAGGATGCTGGCATGGCCTAGCATTTCTTGGATATGGCGAAGGTCAGCACCATTGTCTAACATCGTTGTTGCGGTGTTGTGGCGGTATAAGTGGCACGCGCCACTACGATCAAACCCGGCTAATTTCACGTACTGAGATGCCATATCAGACAACTTACCCGGTACATAGCGTTTACCATTGTTAGCCAGAAACAAAGCCTTTCCTGAGCCGATGAACGCAAACATTGGTCTAATCTTACCTATGTAGAAAGCTAGCCACTCACATCCTCGCAAACTGATTGGCACCAAACGCTCTTTCTTACCTTTGCCGTGAACTCGAACTAACTTGCTGTTAAAGTCGATATCATCAATATTCAGCTTAACTAGTTCACCTCGTCTGATGCCTGTCGCAAAAAAGGTTTCAAGAATAGCGCGATCACGCAAACCTTTAATCCCGAACAGCAGTGGCTGCTCTAATATGGTTTCTATCTCTTCGACACTATAAAGTGCTTTGGGTATCTGTTCTCCTTTTGATGGGAGTTCGATATTTTCAAGCGAATTTGTTGGCAGCAGCTTTTTGATATGCATGACCTTTACGAATGTTTTAACAAACGTAAGTAAATTTCGTTTTTGAGCAGGGCATAGCGGCTGATTATCTAGCGGTTTGCGATATGCGTTTAGATAAGCAGCATAGTCATCCATCAAGTCAAGATCGATTTGGTCAATGCGCGTAACATTGCGGTCTATACACCAAAGAAAAAACTTCTTAAGACCGCCTCGTTTACCTCGCACTGTATCTGAGCTTTGCCCCTTTGCGAGACAAAGCTCAAAGTAGTACTTGGCACATCGCCATATCCGAT
This sequence comes from Pseudoalteromonas sp. TAE79, assembly GCF_000498015.1. Lineage (NCBI taxonomy): Bacteria > Pseudomonadati > Pseudomonadota > Gammaproteobacteria > Alteromonadales > Pseudoalteromonadaceae > Pseudoalteromonas > Pseudoalteromonas sp. TAE79. Next base: position 4,588 of record NZ_AUTL01000233.1, on the reverse strand, counting down.
TAGTGGTAGGTTTGTCCATGTATCAACTCTTTTGCATTTGACATACCTGTTTCCACATAAGCTTTCGGCTCTGGCTTGTGCCAATAGACAACTGCTTTGTCACCATTTCGGATGCGGCCTATACGATAACCAACAGCAGATATGATGCTGCCATTGTTATCTACAGTGGGTATTACAATGCAACCTCTGAATAGTTCATGCCCTGTTGCTCGAATTAACCCGCAACGTTGCAAGCTACCGCGAATAGAGGCCCCCTCAGGTGTTCGAGCCTTAGGGATGTTTGTGCCCATCGTGCGATCACAAAGACCGATACGTAAGTCAAATTTAAATTCATCGTCAATCCGACAACTGTTAACAACAAATTGTTGTGCCAAAGTGCTTGCCTGATAACGCTGCTGGTAATAATCGAATACCTGTTTGATATTGAGGTCATCAAGATTGATTTGGCCTAAAACATTAAGATAACTATCTAGTGGAATCGAGTTCATTTTAAGCCTCCTTGAATTCCCATTAACTTTCTGAACGACTCACCTTTCATATTGATTTTGTGAGCGCTGTGGACAATGCGATCTAAAGTAGAGTCCGCTATTGTCTCGTCCCCAAACGCATCATACCAATCACCGACTGGGTACTGAGAAGTAATAATCAAAGAGCCTTTTTGATCACGCTGTTCGATTAGCTCAAACAATGCATGGCGCTCAGTGACTGTAAGAGGAGCAATTCCCCAATCATCAATGACTAATAAAGGTACTTTTTTAACCTTGTTCAAAAATGTCGTGACTCCTTTTTCTGACTTATCGGCAGAAAGCTTAATGATTAGTTCGCTGAAGCGGCATTGAAAGGCTTCAACTGATTGCATAATAACTTCGTTTGAAAACGCACTAGCCAAATATGTTTTGCCCAAGCCAGNATGTGGCGGTGGTTATTTAACCATTCTAACTCGGCTAACTCCTTTATTACTGCTGGCTTTAATGACGTTTGAATTTTGTAATCAATCTCAGCAAGTGAAGCGTGTTTCCAACGAATGTTGGAGCGCTTTAGCAATCGAGCTATATGAGAATTTGAAGTTAAAGTAAGTTCTTCTAGTGCTAAGCCATGAAGCCGCTCAAAAAAACTCATATCTTCATATTTATCACTACTGCATTGGCGCTCTAGCTCTGCATTCATACCATTAAGTTTTAACTTAAGTAATATCTCGGAAATCTGTTTTTTAAGCGTCATAATCGCCTCCAAAGTAATCTTTACCACGAACATTTTCGTGCTTACGCACATATGCTGGTAGCTTATCGAAACCACCTTCGAGCTTTTGTGCGCTGATAATTAGATTGATATCTGTTGGTCTATCCATCTTATGCGCTAAAGCATACTCAACAGCTTTGGTAACAACATGTTCGCCACGTTTTTGCACCATATCCATTAATGCTTTGCAGCGTTTAGCTATTGGTCTGGATTTCGGATTGTTAGTTTCCGAATACCACTTTTCAACGATTGCAGTCACTGGTTCACTAATGTCCCGTGCCCATTCAAGATTTAGTGCTTTGTCACACATGTTGTGATCAGCTAAATGCTCAACTGGCATATGTTCTGGAATGGTTGTAGCCCCCATGATTTCTTGGCTCATTACATGTTTATAAACGAACTCATTTTGATAGGAGATGGAGAGGTGGGATTGTGTGATAACAACATCAACAATCTCGCCTGCAAGTGCATAGGGAACTGAGTATTCATGTTGCTTGTATTTAAAGTGGTAATTAGATTGAACACGAATTAACTTGCGTTCTACGACCATTGCAAATGGCAACGCAGGTAAACATCTTTGCTCTAAAATTTCACGCTCACCGAGGGCGAACAGGTCATTTCGGGAAATATCGAATCCTTGAAACTTTTCGTTATTCAGCAGCTCTACTTCTCGTGCTAAATGACGATTGATTTCGTGTAAGCTGAAAAAAGACATCTCCAACATCGGCACCAAAATGCGTTGAGTTACAAATTTCACGCCTAACTCAACCAAGGATTTATCTTGAGGGCGACCCACTCGGCAAGTATCCATCAAACAACCGTAGTGTAATCCCCACGCTTCAACATTATCGACTAAATTAGCGATAAGTCCGGCTTTATTGACTAACGCTTTTGCGTTGTCCATAGAGATAGTTTCAGGGCAACCTCCGTAATATTCAACAGCGCGGGTCATCCCATCTATCCAATGAATCGTTTTCTCACCCGCAGTCGCAAAAGCAAAAATCTTCTTAGAAGCGCCTAGTACAGCAACAAATACTTTAACCCATACTTTTTCACCATTGTCCGTGTAAAAGACTTGCGTCCCGCAGTAGTCGATATACAAGGTCTCTCCTGCCGCATGGTGCTGCTTCATCACAATTTTTACGCGCTTCATGACTTTATTTAGTTTTCGGAAGTATTGTGATTTGCTCAGCGCTGTTGATGGATCTTCGGCTTGATACTCTAAGAAAAGTATTGTGCGCGATTTACGTTTACCACGAGGCTTTCCAAGCTCCTGTAATGCTTTATTGTAATCAGGTTCTCGTTTGTCGTGGATTCGCTTAGACTCAATACGCAAAGCTTCTTTCGCTTCTGTATCATTGAATTGCTCAAGTAAAGGGTGGTCTACCCCGTAGCGCTCACAGCGTTTGTTTATTCTGTGAGTTGCAGATGGCGAAGCACCTGCAATTCTTGCTTGTTCTCGAACAGTGATGTGAGGCATGACAAATTTGGCTCTCACTGCTGCTCTAATGGTTGTTACTGGCATCATTATGATGTCCTCTTTTTAGGTGAAAAAGAGGCGCAGGCGGCACTGGCTCTCACACAATTAAGGTGAAAACTTGACAAAAGCCGCATTCAGAACAATGATTAAGCATCGAGAGTTCATTTCGATGTTAATTCAGAAAGCCTTTAGAGTTGCCGCTCTCAGGGCTTTTGTTCTTTCTACGCCATAATTTATTGTTAAACCAGATAAAACTACATCGAATTAGTCCTCTTTCTTAAACGCTTGTGCCGCTAAAAAAACACCAACATCTTTTACAAATGCAAACCAACCCCTTCGATTAGGTAATCGAAATATTGGTACAGGTAAAGTCTGCCTTTGAATGGCCTGTTTAACAGCAGCAATGCTGCGGTAATTCAAAGCACGTTGTAACTGGCTTGTATTGAGAATTGGTGAACCATACAAATTCAATAAATCTTGCTCTATTTGTGTCGCCAACAATTCCCGTTCTTCATCACACAAGGTTTGTATTCCTCCGTTTCATACAAGGGGTAACTTTTAGCCTATACTCATTTATTAAAAATCACATTGTCGCTTTTTTATACAATTCAATTTTCCAGCAATATGAAAAAAGGAGATTTATCACAATGAATTTAAATGTAATTTTTGAAAGCACAGTAAAAACTGCTTTATGACTTAAAACAAAGAATGAAATACATAATCAATAATTAAATGCCAATCATGTAATGAACGAATTAGCGAATTTCAAAGTCAGGGAGAGTAAAAGAGATAAATTAGCGAAAATGTACTTAACGCTTTCACCAGCAATACGTTCTGTAGCTTCTCAAACTACGATTCAACATCACCTAGCTGAATGCAGATTTGAAAACATGGCAATGTTTATCAAATCTCTTGAATATAACGACAGAGATCCGCTAACCAAAAAATATGGAAATTTTTGGTACAAACTACTGTCGGGCAGAGGTATCAAACACATTGGTAACTTGAAGCACTTTATTGAATCAATTTGTTGGTATTCCGCGCTTATACTGCGCCACGATCTATGGCTTTTCATTGATGGAAAGCTGGAAATAAAAGATGCCATTAAAAAACTAGATCGAGACTTAAAACGACAACTTTTTACAAAAAAAGCACTTAAAAGTAGAAGCTTTGAACATTCGATTGGCTCATTTAAGCAGTCTTACCATAGACAGCGCCTTAATTTATATCGTCAACAAACGTTAGGCTCACTAGAAGCACTAATGATTATTGCAATGCTGCAAACCCAAAAGTACCAACATAGCAGACCATCTTCAGCAGAGAAGTTTGCCTACGGCCAATTCTTGTATCTGTTTGGATACAAATACCAAGCGCTCAAAAAAATAGAAATAGGACATAAAATTGCTTTGCGTTTTTCAGGAAAAAGCGCGTTAGGTACAAGTGATACTTTGCGTCAGCGACTAACTTATGATTTTGAGAAGTTAGATGAGATAATTGCTATCGGTAGAAGCTGTAAAGTTGAAAACTTAGACCAATTTGTTAGTGACGAGATCTTAAAAAATATTCTTTCAAAACCCAACCATCTTTATTTTTATTCATAACCACAGATGCAATTACGTTGATCATTATTCGAAGGCTAACCTTAGCTTTGTTCCACTTATATGCTTTTTCTGTTTCGTCTTAATAAACACGTTGTTACACCTTAAAAGATCAAGCTGTCTTTTTTGATGGGAATATATACCTGTAAATTCGCATTCGAATGGCACACCAAACATCACCCTTTGGCACAACAGACATTTTTAAGCTGAAACACGATTTGTATTACCGTGGTACAAGCTTGTTTTAGCCACCGAAATTTTAATTAATATT